>JAUNWB010000038.1 GCA_030540535.1 Elusimicrobiales bacterium | reverse complement strand
CTTCTTTACCGGTGAGTTCATCAACGATAAAACGCGTTTTGATTTCGTTAATCCCCGCGTCCACTTCGGAGTCTTTCACCTGCACTTTTTCTTCTTCGGCGGCCTGGTACAAGAGTTCTTTGGAAATCAGTTCTTTAAGCACTTCGCTGCCCAAGATGTCTTTGGCGTGGGGCTGCTGCAGGATTTGGGGCGCGGCGGCCTGATATTGTTCGATAACGCCCTGGAGGTAGTTGTCGTACTCGGAGGCCAGCACGGGGCGGCCGTTGACGGTGGCGACGGAGGAGTCAATCTTGGCGGAGTAGGCGTTTACGCAGCCAAACGCAACGGCTGCGGCTAAAAACAGTTTATTCATTTTTATCATAAATTACGACCTCGTATTTATTTTGCAACGCTTCTAAAACGGCGTCGAGTTTTTTATTTTCCAAAACGGTGCGGATGCGCGGCTCGGCTTCTTTGCGCGAGAGGCGTTTTTCACCCGTCTTCATTATTATATGAAATCCTTGCGGGGTTTTGATGAAACCCTGTACGCTGCCGCTGGCGGACGTGGCGGCAATCACTTCCAGGCTGGGGATAAATTCCCCGGGCATGAAGGAAAATTTGTCGCTGCGGATAACTTCCGGCGCCACGCTGTACTGCTTGGCCATCGTGTTCCATTTGGAAGGCGAGGCTTTTAAGGTGCGCAGTACCTGGTCGGCCGTTTGGGCGTTGTCTAAGATAATTTGGCGCACGGTCATTTCGTAGGGATATTTTTTATAGTACTCGGCGATTTCTTTATCCGTCACTTCCAGCTGTCCGTTTTCTTTTAATTTGTCGTACCAGATTTGTTCCAGCGTTTGGGCGGCGTATTCTTCGTAAATTTCGTCCAGCTGGGCGCGTTTGTCTTCCATTAAGGTAAGGTAAACGTCGCTCTGGTCCAGTTTTTCTTCTTTGGCGGCCAGCGCAATCAGTTTTTCCCGGGCGATGATGTTCAGCAGGTTCTGTCGGCCCATGGGGGTTTGGGCGAATTTGCGGTCTTCGGCCGATAAGAGGCGCAGCCGCGTTTCTACGTCTTCCTGCGATACGGTAACGTTGCCAATGCGGGCCGCTACCTCCGGCGCCGTTGTTTCTTCGGCCTGCGGTTTGGGGCAGCCCCAGGCGGCCAGCATAAGTAAGAAAATGATAAAACCCTTTTTCATATGTATATACTATATCATTTTTCCGTTGCGGTGAGCCGCTCGAAAAACGCCAGCGTTTCCGCCGCAAAGGAGGCCGGGTCTTTGCCGGCGGGGGGCGTGATATGCAGGCCGTCGCCGTTTTTGGATTTGATAAACTCCAAATTTTCTGCCCCGAAGCGGTTAAAAAGTTCGGCGGGCAGGTTGGGCGGCATTTTGAACCGGCGCGTGAACAACAGCTCCAGGTTTCCGTCTATCCAGTCCATGTGGTAAATTTCCAGCCGGCCCGCGCGTGCGGAAAGCGCAAACAGGCGCGTTAGATTTAAAATTTCCTGCGGAACGGGGCCGCATAAATCGGCCAGGCGCGTTAAAATCTGCCGTGTTTTGGGTTCGTCCGCGCCCATGAGTTCTTTATAGTATTTTAAGCGTTCGGCTTCATCGGGCAGGTAGTCGGGCGGAATGTAGGCCGGGAGCGGCAGGCTGACGGTGGCGCGCGCATTTGTTTCCGGCCGTTCCCCGCGCAGTTTTTTTACTTCGGCCGATACCAAATCGCAATACAGGCTGAGGCCCACCTCGTTTACGTAGCCGTGCTGTTTTACGCCTAACAGTTCGCCCGCACCGCGGATTTCCATATCGCGCAGGGCCAGGCGGAAGCCGCTCCCGAGGTCGCCAAATTCCATAAGCGCGGCCAAACGCTGTTTGGCTTCTTCGGTCGGGTCTTTTTCCTCTTTGGGCTTCCAGTAGACGGCGGCCAAATCGGCAAAGTTATCTTCGGTCTGTTCGGATTTTTTAAACAGCCAGTCCGGGTGAAACAAGTAGCAGAACGCCTTTTGGTCGCCCCGTCCGATGCGTCCGCGCAGCTGGTAGAGCTGCGCGAGGCCGAAGTTGTGGGCGTTTTCCACAATCAGCGTATTGGCGTTGGTGATGTCGATGCCGGATTCGATGATGGTGGAGGCCAGCAGAATATCGTATTTCCCGGCGTTGAAATCCCACAGCGTCTGCTCCAGTTCTTTTTCGTCCATTTGGCCGTGCGCCATACAAATACGCGCCTGCGGAACGAGTTTTTTTAGGAACAGATAGCGCGATTCCATGCTTTGCACGCTGTTGTACACGTAGTAAATTTGGCCTCCGCGCGCGAGTTCCTGCGTGATGGCCGCGGCGGCGAGTTCGTTATTCCACGCGGTGACGACGGTTTTAATCGGCGTGCGGCCGCGGGGCGGCGTGTCGATAAGCGAAATGTCGCGCAGGGAAGAAAGCGATTGGTTTAAGGTGCGCGGAATAGGCGTGGCGCTTAACATTAAGGAATGTACGCCGGAACTTTTGGCGCGGATTTTTTCTTTCTGTTTTACGCCGAAGCGGTGTTCTTCGTCGATAATTACGAGCCCCAAGTCTTTAAAAACAATGTCTTTGCTCATCAGTCGGTGCGTGCCGACGATGATATCGCACACGCCGTTTTTAAGTTCTTCTATTACTTCGCGCTGTTCTTTGACGGTCTGAAAGCGGCACAGCATGCGTACGTTGACGGGGAACCCCGCCATGCGTTTGGAAAACGTTTTATAATGCTGTGCGGCCAAAATGGTAGTGGGCACCAACAGCATTACCTGTTTGCCCGACAAGGCCACGCGCAAAGCCGCGCGCATGGCGACTTCCGTCTTGCCGAACCCCACATCGCCCACCAGCACGCGGTCCATGGGTTTTGGCAGGTCCAAATCGTGCAGGGTTTCGCGGATGGCCTGTTCCTGCCCGGCGGTGAGCGTATAGGGGAACGAGTCGGCAAATTCTTCTTCGATGCGTGCGTCGCCCGGAACTTCGGGGGCGGGGGTGGCTTGGCGCAGGGCTTCGAGTTTTAAAATTTCTTTTGCGGTTTTTTGCGCTTCTTCTTTCACGCGTTTTTTTACTTCTTTCCACGTGATTCCGCCCAGCACGGACAAAGCCGGCTTTTTGCCGCCCGCGCCGATGTATTTTTGCACTTTTTTAAAGTCGTACATCGGAACGTACAAACGGCTTCCGCGGCGGTATTCGATGATAAGGCAGTCGGTGGGATTGTCGTCTGGATCCATTACCTGGAGTCCCAGGTAGCGGCCGACGCCGTGTTCCTGGTGGACGACGTAATCGCCCGCCTGGAGTTCTTTAAACCGCACGCGTTTGGCGCCTTCCACGTCAAAATGTTTGACGACTTTGGCCGCGTTGAAACGGCGGTTTAAAATTTCGTTGGTGGTGATGAACGCGATTTTATCCTGTGGGCTGTAGAATCCCTGCGTCAGCGGCGAAATGCGAAAACGCGCCGTTTTAAAATGCGGGTAATCGGCCGCCAGTTCCGTCATGCGGTCCAGCTCCCCGCGGTTTAAACAGCAGATGTTTACCGCAAGCCCCTGTTTTTGCAGGGAGGCGATTTCCCGTTCCACCAGTTCCATATTGGCGTTAAAAGGAATGTTGGATTTTAAGCCGCAGTCGTGCGCGTCCGCACTTGGGAGCGCGCGGATAACGGCCGCGGCGGGATAGTCTTCCGGCGCAAAATCTTTGTCCGGCTCGTCGAAAATAAAGGAGCAGTCGGTTAAAAAATCGGTCAGCACGGCGGGCGTTTCGTCAAAAGACAGCGGGATGATGACGGCTTCGTCCGCGTGTTCTTTGGTGTTTTGCGTATCCAGGTCGAACGCGCTGATAAGATCCACGCGGTTGCCCGCAAAATACAACCGTAACGGTTCCGGGCGCAGCGGGGAGAACACGTCCACCACGCTCCCGCGCGCGGCGTATTGGCCGGGCGTTTCGGCGTATTCTTCGCGCGTATATCCGGCGGATTCCAGTTTATCCAAAAGTTCCTGGCGGCGCAGGGTATCCCCGTGTTTGACGGTAAACGTGCGGTTTAAAAATTCGCCGGGTTCCGGCAGGGGGGCGGATAAAGCGTCGTAATATGCGCAGGTAAGGCGGGCCCCGGCCGGGGCCGTAAGCAGTTGGTACAGTGCGGCCAAACGGCCCGTATCCGTTTCCGGGAACAGCGAAACTGCGGCGTTTTGCGGCGCAAATTCCCGCGCCGCTTCGGCAAAATCGTCCGCGTCTTTATCGGTGACAAACAGGATGTTTTTATGGTTTTTTAGGTAATTTTGGCAAACGAAGTACGCCTTTGCGGCGCCGTTGGGCAGGCCGCAGAAAAGTTGAACGGGGGTTGCTTCTTTGTTGTTCATAGGCCCGGAGCGTTTTTTATTCCGGGCGGAACCCGGTTAAAAACTCTGGGGTTCCGTTCCGGTGATGAACGCTTCTAAAAATTTGTTCCGTTCGGTGGGCATCGCCAGTTTGCCCGTGATGGGGTTCACATACGCAAACGAAATACCTTCCGGCACGGTAAAGTCGTCGTTCGGCTCGTCTTTTAAAATTTCCTGCATAATTTCCGTCCACCAGCGGGCGGTGGTGCTGCCGGTAAAGCGCGCGCCGTTTTCGTGGGAGGCGTCGTCGTCGTAGCCCATCCAGGCGGCGGCCGCGGTGCGCGGGGTCATGCCCACAAACCACATATCGCGGTGGCTTTGGGTGGTGCCCGTTTTGCCCGCGATGTTGCGCCCCAGCCGCGCGACGTACGCGCCGCTTCCGCGCTGTGTAACGCCTTTCATCATGTTGATTAACAGGTAAGAATTTTGCGGCGAAAATTCGGCCGATTCAATCGGAATATGCTGTTCCAAAATGCGTCCGTTGGCGTCTTCCACGCGTTCAATATAATAGTTGTCCGTATAAATCCCGCCGTTTGCAAACGTGGACAGGGCGGCCAAATGTTCGTCCATTTGCACCACGCTTACGCCGAGCGCCAGCGCGGGCACGCGGGGCAGAGCGGCGGTAATGCCCGCCTTGCGCGCAACGCGCACCACACTGGGTACGCCCACCGCGTCAATCAAGTTGACGGCCACCAGGTTTTTGGATTTCTCAAGCGCTTTTCTAAGCGTAATCCACCCTTCGTTGCGTCCGCCGTAGTTCTGCGGCACCCAGACGTTAAATTCTTTGCTGGCGATGAAATTTTGTTTGGCCAGGTCGAGCGAATAAAGGTCGGAATTTTCGTCGAACGTGCGCCAGTTGCGGCCGTCGTAATAGAACATGGTGGGCAAATCTTTCACCAGCGTGGCCGGCGTGTAGCCTTTTTGCAAAGCGGCCATCCAAACATAAGGTTTGAACGAAGAACCCGGCTGGCGTTTGGCCTGCGTGGCGCGGTTGAATTTGCTTTCGTCAAAACCGCGTCCGCCCACCATTACGCGCACGGCCCCGGTTTTTACGTCGCGCACCATAAACGCACCCTGCAGGCGGGGATAGTCCGCCTTGGGGTCTTTATCGGAGGAATCTTCTTCGTCCGTTTCAGTCTGCGCTTCGGCTTCGGAATCGTTGGGGTCGATTTCAATGCCCAGTCCTTTGGCTACCTGTTCGTCGTATTCCTGGAGTTTTTGGTTCATCACCTTTTCGGCCAGGGCTTGTTGTTCAATATCAATGGTGGTGTAAATGTTAAGGCCCGCTTTCCATAATACGTCCATACCGTATTTGGGTTCCAGCACGCGGCGGATGTGTTCGATAAAGTATTGGCCCGGTTTATCTTCCGGCGCGGGCTGTTTTTCGGGCAACGGTTCGGCCTTGGCTTTTTCCAGTTCGTCTTTGGAAATATAGTTTTGCTGGTGCATTACGTCCAGCACCAGGTTGCGCCGCTGGCGGGCCAAATCCGGATTGGCGAACGGATTATAACGGCCCGGGGCGGGAATAAGCCCCACGATGAGTGCGGCCTCGCCGGTGGTCAGTTCGGAAAGTTCTTTGTCGAAATATTTTTTCGCGGCCGATTTTACGCCGTACGCGCCGCTGCCCAGGTAGATTTCGTTTAAATAAAGCTGTAAAATTTCGGGCTTGCTGAATTGGTGTTCGATTTGAATGGCCAAAATAATTTCGCGGATTTTGCGGATGAGTTTTTTCTCCTGCGTCAAAAATACGCCGCGCGAAAGCTGCTGGGTGAGCGTGGAGGCGCCCTGTTTGGCGCGCCCGCTGATTAAGTCATACAAAAGCGCGCGGATAATACCGCGGATGGAAAAGCCGGCGTGTTTGAAAAAATCGCGGTCTTCCATGGCCACCACGGCGTTTTGCAGGTCTACCGGGATGTCTTCAAGCGGCACCATGCTGCGTTTTTCGATGGAAAATTCGTGTATTAAGGTGTTGTTGCGGTCGAAAACTTTGGTGGTGAGGGACGGCGTGTACTCTTCCATTTCATACACCGGGGGCAGGCCGGAAAAAATGTAGCGCATAAATACGGCGCACAAGATGATAAATACAAACAGCCCCGCCAGTGCGGAGAAAATAAAAGGTTTGGAGGTTACGATTTTTTTTAGTTTCCGGACCATATTCCTAAATTATATCAAAAATACCGCGGCCGGAACGGCGGGAGCGTTTTCTTACCCTTTTGCAATAGTAAAACGGGTACAAACTATAGTAAAATAATAAGGTAGTACAGTAAGGGGTTTGTTATGGTAAAAAAACAGAAAACGGCAAAAACGCCGTCCGCTTGCGACGGCTGCAACGCGCAGGAACATTGTCCTTGCGTGGGCCAGGATGTTTGCCCGCGCAAAACGGATTCGGACCGCTTTGCCCGCATTAAACAGCACGGCATAGAAGGTTATGACGTGGTGGCGCTTGTGAATCCCAAAACACTGGTGGTGACGACGCTTAGCAACGTGTCGGGTAATTTGTCCGAAGGGGATTTGGAGGGCGGCCGCGAAATGCACATGCAGGCCTTGGAAGCCGCGCTGAAAGACGGGGTTCATCATTATGAGTGGAGCATCGAAAAAAACAAACGCCGTCTGTATTACCAAACCACTTTTATTCCTTTGGGCGGGCCGAAAGGAAGCGTAAAACGCGTACTCGCGTTGGTGCGGGATATTTCGGACTGGGGCGAAGTACACGGCGAGCTGCTGAAAGACTGGTCTTCCCCGCGTACGTTTTCCCAAATTTTGCTTGCCGCGCGCGAAACGGAAAAAAAGGCCATTTCCAAAGCGCTGCATGACGAAATCGGTTCTACCGCCGTTATTTTGCCCGCTCTCTTGGGCATTGTAAAAGCCAGCGTAAAAAAAGGCGACCAGAAGCAGGCGCTTTTGGATATCGCCAAGCTGGACGGCCAAATTAAAGAAAGCGTCGAGCGCGTGAAAAATATCGTCGTGTCCCTGCGTCCGCCGAGTTTGGAAAACGACGGCGCGCTGGGCGGCGCCGTGCGCGACATGCTGGAAAACATCAGTTCGTTTATCCATATTCCGTACACGTTTGACTATAAACCCATTACGGGGGAAAGCGGCGTGTCGGACAGTGTAAAAATTTTGCTCTACCGCATTGTGCAGGAAGCGCTTAACAACATCGTGAAGCACGCAAACGCCAAACACATTTACGTGCTGTTGGAGCGCGAGGACGGAGAAGTCCGGCTGGTGGTAGAAGATGACGGGGTAGGCTTTAAGCCTTCCAAACAGCGTTCCATCCGCCACGTGGGCCTTCTGGCCATGAAAGACAGCGTGGAGTTATTGGGCGGAACGATTGCCATTAAAAGCGCGCCCGGAAAGGGCACCCGTATTTCGGTGTGCTGCCCGAGCGTGGTTTATGGGGGGAAAGAATGAGTACAAAGAAAAAAATCGTATTGGCGGACGACCATGCCATCGTAAGAAACGGCGTCCGCGCCGTGCTGGAAACCTTGGGTAAAGATTTGGAAATCGTGGCCGAAGTTTCCAACGGCAAAGAATTGGTGGAATATGCCCAAAAAAATCCCGCCGACGTTTACGTGGTGGATATTTCCATGCCGGTACTCAACGGGATTGAAGCCGTGGAGCGGATGGTAAAAAACAATCCGGACACCAAAGTCGTCATGCTTAGTATGTACGATGACCGGGTGTCGGTGGAAAAATCGCTCAAAGCGGGCGCAAAAGGATATATCGTAAAAGTGTCCGCGGTGGACGAAATCGTCGACGCGGTGGAAGAAGTGGCCAACGGCCGCTTTTATCTGTGCAGCAAAGTTTCCAAATATATCGTGCAGGGATTTTTGGGCAAGACCGCTTCGCGCAAGCGCGACGCCACGGGCCTTACGCCCAAAGAAAAAGAAGTGTTGCAGCTTATCGCCGAAGGGTACAGCAGCAAGCAAATCGCCAAAACGTTTAACTTGTCGCTCAACACCATTCACGTACACCGCAACAATATTATGAAAAAGCTCGGCATCCACAAACAGGCCGAACTCGTGCGCTACGCCATTAAAGAAGGCATCGCGCAACTGTAATAAAGGACTCTTATGCGTATTATTGCTGGAACCGCCCGCGGGCGGAGAATTTTTTCCGTATCTAAAAATCTGCCGGTAAAGCCGATTTCGGACCGTATCAAACAGTCGCTGTTCGATATTTTGCGTCCGCGTATTACCGGGGCCATCATGCTGGACTTATTTGCCGGGACGGGCAACGTATCTTTGGAGGCGCTGTCGCGCGGCGCGCTTAAAACCGTAATGGTGGACCGCGAACCCGCGTGTATTAAAAACATTCACCGCAACCTGGAACACCTGGGCTTTGCGGACCGCGCCAAAGTACTCCGCGGCGACGTGTTAAAACCGCTCGACTGGCTGATGCCCTACAGCGACAACGAAGGCTACGACATTATTTTCATGGGCCCGCCGTACCGCGACATTAACAACAAAATGCTTTCGTTTTCGGAGCCTGCGTTAAAAAACGTGGCCGACTCGCGCC
>JAUNWB010000408.1 GCA_030540535.1 Elusimicrobiales bacterium | reverse complement strand
CAGGGCACTGTCCCCGCCTCGCGGTAGCCGAGCTTTGCATACATCGCCCGGGCGCGGAGGTTTCTTGCGTTGGTGTCCATCCGCAGCACCGTGCAGCCGTTTTCACGGGCATAGTCCTCATAAAAGCCCACAAAGGCCTTGCCGACTCCCCTGCCCGAGGCTTCGGGCTCGACGACGAGGGTGTGCAGCACCATGACCTCATCGTCTTCTGCGGGATACAGCCACTTACCGAGCTCGTACACATCCACCTGCTGCCTGTTGATTATCGCCGCGGCGACTACTCCGCCCGCTTCGCAGACAAAGAGGTCGTCCCTCTCAAGGGCGGCTCTCGCCGTGCTCTCCACGGGGTACACCCCCGCTATCCAGCCCGTGCTGAGCCTTCCTGCGCGCTCGGCTGCATGTATGTTCTCATATATCTCCGCGACCGTGGCAACGTCGTCCTCCTCCGCCTTTCTGAAGCTCAGGGGAGCGGCGGCGTTTATCGCGTCGATTATTCTGTTTATCATATGTGCAACTCCCAGCTCGTCGTTGGATGCGCAAACGAAGTCGGCCGCTTCAAGGCAGCTTTTGCTCGCGTTTTTCACCGCGACTCCAAGCCCCGCAAAGCGCAGCATATCCGCATCGTTATCGCCGTTTCCAAACGCGGCGGTATACTCTGCCGGCACTCCGAGCATGGCGCACAGGCGCTTGAGCGCCGCTCCCTTGCCCGCGGCGGCGTCGGATATCTCGACAAGGCGCGGCGAGGAGCTCGTCACATAGACATTTTCCAGCGTACCGGCCTTTTTCCGAAGCGCATCATGGTGATCCCCCGGCTCGCTGAGGACGTCGATGCTGTCGAGCCGGTCGATGTTCTGCAGGATAAACGTGCGCATATCCGCCACGGGTCTGCGCGTGGTGCGCACATACTCCACATACGCCGGAGCGCAGCCATAGCGCAGAGGATCCGCGGCGTATTCCGCGTCGCAGTAGGGCTGACCGTCCACGAAGGCTTCCAGGCGCTCATCTCCGAACAGCTCCAGTATCTGCATGACGCTTGCGGGTCTGAGCGAAAAGTTCATTATCCTTTCGCCGTCGGGAACGCGCTCGATGGCGGCCCCATTCGTGGTTATGGCATAGCTTATGCCGCCGATGCCGAGCACCTGAGCGGGCAGAGCCTTGAACGCCCTGCCGGAGGCTACGACCACCTCTATGCCGGCTTTTACCGCTCTTTTAAGAGCCTTTTCCGTTTCCGGCGCAAGGCGGGAGTCCGAGCATAGCGTAGTATCGTCAAGATCAAGGGCAATAAGCCTTATATTTTTAAGCTCCGTCAAATCATATCTCCGTTTTTATCAGTATACTATTCTTATCCTGCGCGGCAGCATTTCTATCGTATGGTGCAGCTCGCCCACGCATTTTTCGCCGTCCAGAGCCCAGTTGAGCTTTTTCATGCACTCAAGCTCAATTTTGTCGGTGCGGCAGAAGGTGATGAGCTCGTTGTTCAGCTCCTGACTGCTCAGCGCGGCTATCG
>JAUNWB010000407.1 GCA_030540535.1 Elusimicrobiales bacterium | reverse complement strand
CCGCCAGCTGCGTGGCGCGGAAGCGGCGTTCCCCCACTACAATTTCGTATTTATCCAAGCCCGCGTCGTACACCACCACAATCGGCTGGGTTAAACCGTGCTCTTTAATGGACTGCGCGAGTTCCTGTAATTTTTCTTCGTCAAATACGCGGCGCGGCTGAAAACGGTTCGGTACGATTTTGCCCACGGAGATACGGGTGACGCTCATTCCGGGCGTTTGCTGTATCTGGGCGGACGCTCCGGCCGGCATTTGCATCACTTCCTGCGTTTGTTTGATTAAGGCGTCTAAGCCTTTTCCTAAAGCCTGTCTGGACATCTTATCCTCCGAAGTCGTAGTTCAAGGGCATATCACCCGTCATTTTAAAATCTTTATACATCTCTACATCCTCCCCGCGGCGGCCCAAAAACTCAATAGCCAGCTGAATATAGGCATTGGCTCCGCGGCAGGCGGGGTCGTAATCAAAGATGGACTGGCCGAAGCTCGGCGCTTCCGCCAGGCGGATATTGCGCGGAATCGGCGTTTTATACACCTGCTCGCCAAAGAAACGGCTGACTTCCGCAAACACCTGTTTGGAAAGATTCATGCGGGCGTCGTACATAGTGAGTACGCCGCCGTCCATCTTTAAGGCAGGATGTAAAAATTGTTTGATTTTCGCCACCGTGCTCATAAAATGGGCCAGGCCTTCCATCGCGTAGTATTCGCACTGAACGGGTGTAATTACGCTGTCCGCCGCCATCATGGCGTTTAAGGTAAGAAGCCCTAAAGAAGGAGGACAATCAAAAATAATATAATCGTACATTTCGCGCAAAGGGGCCAGCGCGTCTTTTAACATATTCTCGCGGCCGCGCACGTTTACCAGTTCCACTTCCGCACCGGCCAAATCTTTGCAGGCAGGCAGCACATCCAGCATTTCGCTGGAGGTCTGGCGGACCACTTGCTCAAACGGAGCCGTTTTGGTCAACAAGTGATAAACGGATTTATCGCCGTCCGCCACGGTTACGCCCAGGCCGGAGCCGGCGTTTCCCTGCGGGTCAAAATCCACCAGTAAAACTTCTTGGTCCAGGCACGCTAACGCATAAGACAGGTTGATGGAAGTGGTGGTTTTTCCTACCCCGCCTTTCTGGTTGGCAACGACGACAATTTCTCCCATAAATCCTCCGGTAAAAGTATACTTATATTAAACATTAATTCAGTATAAAAAGCAATAGGACGGAAATGTGTTTTCACGTGAAAACAGCTTCCCCCGCCGGCTCCGGTTTTCACGTGAAAACCAGACTATTTAATCCAGCGGATGCGGTTTAGCGGCCAGTGAACAAACCAGGCTTTTCCTTTGATATTTTCGCGCGGCACGGGGCCCCAGAAGCGGGAGTCGCAGGAATTGTCGCGGTTATCCCCCATGGCAAAATACGTGCCTTCCGGCACCGTTACCGGGCCAAACGAATCGCGCAGATACAAGCCTAGGTAATTATCCAGTTGATGTTCCTGCCAGATTTTCTGGTATTGGGCTTGG
>JAUNWB010000406.1 GCA_030540535.1 Elusimicrobiales bacterium | reverse complement strand
AAGCACAATGTATTGCTGTTGTCCGCCGCGACGGGGGTGGGCGTAGACAATTTACTCGACGATGTGGTAAAAATCCTGGCCGCCACGCCGGTGGAACAACCCGTTATAGAAGAAAAAACGGCCGCCACGCACAAAGTGGAACCGATTTTTTCCATCGAGCGCGACGAAAACGACGTCATCCACATCACGGGCAAAAAAGTGGTGGAATTTATCGCCATGACAAACTTCAACCAGCCCGAAGCCGTGACGCGGCTGCGCGGTATTTTCAAAAAAATCGGTTTGGAAAAAGCCCTTTTGAAATACGGCGTAGAAGACGGCGACACGCTGATTGTGGGCGGGCGCGAATTTGAATGGAACGGGGATTTTGACGAAGAAGCCCCCAACTCGCCCGAACACGCCGGCTACAAACGGCGCGAAACCAAAGCCGAACGTTTGGCCAAGCGCAAAGCCAGAAGAGAAGGCAAAAAATAATTCAAAAGGCCCGTACAAATTGTACGGGCCTTTTTTACACTTCCAAAATCTATATTTCCCAAAATTCTCCGCCTGAGGCAAAAATGAGTTCCGTCGCTTTTCGTGTTCCTACGCTGCGGCAAACCCGTATACCTTCAACCGTATCACTCCAACAATATATCTTGCCATGCATAGCTTTTATGTTCTGTACATCTGAAGAAACACGATGATTCCCGTTAGCAATAATTAAATAAACAGGTTTTTTAAGATGTGTTAAAGAGAACCGGCCATCCCGCCACTGTTCCGGGTAATCCCACTCACAGTCTTGAACGGGCGGAACCCCAACATCAATATCATTTAAAGAAGAAGGATAAACGCCGTTTGCCAAATAATACACTTCAGCCGCATCCCGCACACTTTTTACCAGCGTAATCGCCTGCACGGCGCGGGATTTAGCCACCGCCCGTTGATATTGCGGTAAAGCTGCAGCCGATAAAATACCAATGATTAAGACGACGACTAACAGCTCTATCAACGTAAAAGCGGCATTTTTTTGGAAAACAACACTTATTTTGATAATTGGGTTCATAAATCTAATTTATCAAAAAAAAAAAACGGGTCAAGCCCCTTTAGGCCAACCCGTTTTTAGTCAACACACCACAAAATTACGGCGTCGCTGCCGAACGCACCGCCGCCACAATCCCCCGGTAATTCCGGCGGGATTTGCGCACCAAGGACGGATAGGCGTCCTTCCAATCCAGTTTATAATAATCGCTGCCCATTACGTCCTGCATAAATTCGGCCGTGCGTTTGTTAAATACGGGAAACATAAAAAACTCTTCCGTCAGCGCCGCTTTGTTGAGTACCGGGCGCGAGGTGGTTAAATTGCCCGAAATAATCCCCAATAGTTCGCCCGTGTTGGTCATCACGCCCGAGCCGCTCATCCCCTGGATAACGCCGAAATTTTCCGTATAGGCAAAGCCTAAGTCGTTTACGTAATGCACGGGGTGCGGGTCTTTTTTCACGCGACGTTTTCCGCTGAAAATAGCGATGACCGAAATC
>JAUNWB010000037.1 GCA_030540535.1 Elusimicrobiales bacterium | reverse complement strand
TTTACGGGGGTGTAATAGATTCGACGGGTATCTGTTGCCGCCCGGGAGCAAGTGCCGGTTGGCCAGGCCGGCTAAAATAGGGCCACAAAAATAACTAACGACAATCAAGTCGCTTGGGCTAACGCTTAGTCCCACCGCGCTTTTGGCGTCTTCCATGCGCTGAAAGACCGCGGTTATCACATGGAATGCTGCAAAGCGGGCGCGGTTCGTCCGGCTTTGCCTAAGACCAACGAACCAAACCGCAAACGTGCCGCTTCGCGCTTAGGTTGCGGTTAATTAAGCGAAGCTAAACTTGTAGCGCCTGGGAGGAGAGGATGTTCGGACGGGGGTGCGAATCCCCCCACCTCCACTTTTTCGGCTGGCGAATTTCGCGCCTTTCGTTGTTGCGGTTATCCTCGGATACTTCTTGGGTATACGCTCGGATTCCCGCGCCTAGAAAGGCCCAGAAATTCGCGCGCCGATTTATAAAGATTTTGTTCTTTTTCTGGCAGCAGAAAAAGAACGAAAAAGACTGGCCGCCAATGCCCATAAAATCCAGTGTTGCGCGGGCATTTTACAACTCCTTACAGTCGGACAGGTAAAATGCCTTTTTTTCCGCGCAAACGGATTTTATAAACGGGCTAAAGGCGGCGATAAATGGCAGAAATATATTCGTACGGAAATTGGAAAACGGATTTACCTTACAAATCAGGGAGAGAGTATGGCATCTGAAATTAAGTTCGGCACCGACGGTTGGAGAGGCGTAATCGCTTGGAATTTTACTTTTGAAAACGTCCGCCGCGTCGCACAGGCGCTGGCCGATTATATTAACGAAAACGCTCCCAGCGACGAAAAAGGCAAAATGCCCAAAATCTTCGTCGGGTTCGATCGCCGCTTTATGTCCGACCTGTTCGCGGCCGATATCGCCAGCATTTTCCGCTCCAATAAAATCGACGTCACTCTGTCGGACCGGCCCGTCTCCACTCCCGTCGCCGCGTGTTTGAGTTTAAGCAAATTTTGGATGAGCATTATGGTCACCGCCAGCCACAATCCGGCCAATTACAACGGCATTAAAATCAAATTGGCGGGCGGCTCGGCTTCCGCGCGCGTTACCAAAGAAGTGGAAGAATTGCTCGACCAGAATTCCGTCCTCTTTTTGTACGGCCAAAAAGCGGAACAAAAAGACTGCTCCGACGTCTATTTTAAATACGTGGCTTCCCACGTGAATCTTAAAAAAATTAAAACCTTTAAAGGCAAAGTGGTGATGGATTACATGCACGGCGCCGCGGCCGGATATATGGAAAAATTCCTGTCCGAAAAACAGGTTATCGCTCTCCGGGCCGAACATGATCCCACTTTCGGCGGCGCGCAGCCTGAACCCGTAGAAAAGAACCTGTCTGTTTTAAAGAAAACGGTGGTGGAGAAAAAAGCCGCCCTGGGCGTGGCGTTCGACGGTGACGGCGACCGCGTGGCCCTGGTGGACGAAAAAGGAACCTATTTAACTCCGTGCGTCATCGCCGCGGTACTTTGCGATTATTTAATTAAAAACAAAAAACTCAAAGGCAAAATCGTGCAAACGGTTTCCATGGGCTATCTGCTTAAACGTATCGCCCGCCAATATAATATGCTGTTTGAAGAAGTGGGCGTAGGTTTCAAGCACGTGGCCGAACGCATGGCGCTGGAAGACGTGGCCTTCGGCGTGGAAGAATCCGGCGGATTTGCCTGGAAGGGCAACTTGCCCGACCGCGACGGTTTGACCGTAGCCTTGGCCTTCTTGGAAGTAATGGCCGTTACGGGCCAAAAAGCCAGCGAACTGTGCGCGGCGGTGGCACAGGAATACGGTGCGTCCGTTTATTTGCGCAAAGATTTGCCGCTTTCCAAACCGGCCGACAAAGCCGCACTGACGGAAAAGCTCCGCAAAAAATTACCCAAAAAAATCAATGGGCGCAAAGTGGCGGAATTTTCCACGTTAGACGGCCTTAAAATTATTTTGGAAAACGACGAGTGGCTGCTCCTGCGTCCGTCCGGCACGGAACCGCTCTTGCGCATTTACGCCGAAAGCGCGACCAAAAAAGACACGCTTGCTTTAATCGAATTTGGGGAAAAACTGACGGCCCCTTATTTAAAATAGGACATTTATGATAAGAATTGCGCTGGTGGATGATTCCGTTATTTTGCGTTCGGCTATCCGCAACGTGCTGGAATCGTCCGGCTTTGAGGTGGCGTTTGAGGCCGGAGGCTCGGCCGAATTGCGCGCCAAAATGGAAGAAACCGGCGCGGACCTTATCCTGCTGGATATTTTCTTTCCGACGGAAAACGGATTGGATATTTTAGCCGAACTCAAACGTAAATATCCGCGCGTAAAAGCCTTGATGGTAACCGGCCTTAGGCAAGACACTATTTTGGCCGAAGCCCAGCGGCTGGGTGCGGACGGCGTGTTGTATAAACCGTTTGATACCGACGAGCTGCTGGCGGCCATCCGGCATGTATGCGGGATGTAGCCTGTTTGTAACATAATAAAAACCCCGGGGCGCGGAACGCTCCGGGGCTCTTTTTTATGTAAAACGGACGGATTACAGCCTCATCCACTTAAATTCGAAAAACACCACTACCGCAAAAAATAACACCGGTCCCCAGCCCGCTACAAACGGGTTTACGTATCCGTTTACGCCGACGGCCGTACACATGGAAATAAACGACCAAAACGCAAACGCAATTACCATGGACGCGATAATGTTTAAAATCTTACTTTTCCGGCGAGAACTGATGGCAAACGGCATGCCCAGCAGGCACATAATTACCGTAACGAACGGCGTGGCGAATTTGGATTGCCGGGTGGTTTCGGCGGAATAGAACGAAATGCCTGTTCGTTTGTGAAAGTTGATTCTTTTGGTTAAATCGCGGATGCTCATCAGCTTTTCTTCCACCTGGCTGATGGACATTTGATTGGGACGGATGGAAATCGGCGCGTCTTTTGCGTCAAAGCGTTCTTCGGAGGTGTTTGTCGGCCCCGTAAACGTGCGCAAAAGCCCGTTGGTAAACATCCAGCGGTTGGCTTCTTTGTTCCATACCATTTGTTCCGCCACGATTTGCTCAGCGATATCCCAGGCGTCGTTGTACGTGTCGAGTGATACTTTTGTCATCGTTCCGTTGCCCAGGTCCACCTCTTTTGCAAACAGCATTTGCGTGGGAGCCACTTTGATGATGACGTTGGGTTCCAGCGCTTGATTGTAATTCGGGATAGGTTTTAAACGCGTATAAAAAACGGTGTCGGCTTTGGCAAGCAGCGGGGGGACGATAAATTCCTGCATGAGCATAGTCAGCCCGACTACCGTTAAAATACAGGCGATGACGGGCTTGAACAGCTGGCGGGGGGAGAAGCCGCCAGCGATGCAGGCGGTCCATTCGCCGTTGGAAACCATTTCCGAAATGACGGAGATGGAGCCCAGTAAACACGCCACGGGCATAATGGTGGTCAGCCAGTTGGGGAAAGTTAAAAGCGAATAGGTCAGTACGTCCCAAATGGTAGCTACGCCGTTGCTGAGGTTTTTCATTTTTTCAAACGTATCCCCCAGCATTACCAGGGCGGCAAATACGCCGAGGGCAAAACAGAACGGCCCCCAGAATTTTTTGGCGATGTATTTGTAAATAAGCTGCGTGTGCATTAGATGTTAAGCCTCTTTTTCCACAGCCAGCGGGCCGCAAACAGCCCCACCACAACGGGCAGCCACGGGCTGGGGTACGCCAGTACCGGGTATTTTTTCCCTAACGAAAGCCCCAGCGTTAACAGCAAATAAAATCCGAAAATAATCACCACACTAAACAGCATGCCCCAGCCTTTGTTGGTGCGTTTGCCGAAAGAGAACCCGATCGGGCAGCTGAGAAACAGCATAATAACGGGTGACAGCGCCAGCACGTTGCGCATGCTGATGCCGGTGCGGTATTCGTTAGCGGTTTCTTCGTCCAGCGGGTCGTTTTTTAAGCGGCGGATAAGGCCGGTGGTGGTCAGTTCGCCCATACGCAGGCGGCGGGTACGTTCTTTTAAAAGCGAGATGCTCATCGTGTAATCTTCAAAATTGGCGGCGATGAAGGAGGTGGGGTCTTTGTCGTCCACGCGCTGCATTTGCCCGTCTTTAAGCTGCAGGCCGACGGCGGTATCGCTCAGAATCACTTTGCCGGAGTTGGCGTTTACTTTGGTGCTGAGCGCGCCCTCATCGTTCTTTTTAATCAGGTGAATCAGCCCCGCCAGGTTGGTTTCCGGGTCCAGCTTTTCCAGGTATAAATCCCATTCTCCCAAGTTGATAAAAGTTTGCGGTTCCAGGGTAACTTTGGTGATTTTGCTGCGCGCCTGGTCGCGCAGTTCGCTGAAGCGTTTGTAGCTGTGCGGCGCGCCCCAGTTGCCGATAAAAATGAGCAGCGCGCTTAACGCCACCGCGCACGCGAGCAGCGGACGGATGATTTCTTTAAACGAAAATCCGGCCGCGCGCAGGGCAATCAGTTCCCCTTGTTCGCTCATGTTGGTAAGCGTAAGCAGAATGGCGATTTGGAAGGACATCGGCGCACTTAAACAAAAAATGTCCGGCAGAATATGAAGCAAAGACGAAACAATCCACCCGAAGCTGGCGCCGTAAGTCATGGCGAGGTCCAGCACGCGGATAAAGTAATTCATGAAGATAACAAACGTCAAAATACCCACCACTCCCGCAAAGAAAGTGATGAGGCTTTTGGCGATGTAGCGGGTGAATATGCTTATGTGCATATTTTTATTTTACTAAAATATAGACGTTCTCGGGCGAAAAAAATGCGTGGTTGTTGCGCAGGGAAGCGGGCCTTTTGGGGAAGGGGCGCCTGGGTCTTTTTGCCCTGGCAAACAGTACGGGGGCAAGGTATAATATAAACATGCGGATTTGGTTTTTAAGTTTTTTATTGGTTTGCTTTTCGCTTCCGGCATATGCCGGCCGCCCGGTGACGCCCCTGTCTTCTTTACCGTTGGTGCGCCGTGTGGAAGAGGGAATTTTGCGTAGATTATCTGCCTGGCGCCGCAAAGCGCCTTCCCAGCCCGCCGCCGTTCCGAAGCAAGTTCGTTTTTTAACGCCGGCCGTTCCGTGGAGTTCCTTGCAGCATGTAAGTGTGCCCAAGACCGTTTTTCCCTCGCTGGCCCTGCCGTTGGATTCGGAAGGATTCGCGCTGGGCAGCGGGTTTGTTATCCGTTCCGCGTCCGGACGGTTGTATGCGGTGTCGGCTTACCACGTGACGGGTTCTGCCGGCAAACGGGTCAGCGTGCGTTTATTCCGCCCGGATGGGATAGCGGTGGATTATACCGGGCTTACTGTTTCGGCCGGGGGGATTTTCGGCGTGAACGCGCCGGACGTATCGTTAGTGGAACTGCCTGCTTCCGCCGGGCGTTTTGTGCGTCCGCTGGGGGTATCGGCCCATCCGCCGGAAGAGGGAAGTCTTCTTTTTATGTGGGGACGCCCGTATGACGCTCCGGGTTTTGAACTGGCCAAAGGTTTGTCCGTGGAATCGGCCTACGGCATGAAAATTGCGTTAACCCGCACGGAAGACGTGGCGTATTTGGAAGGCATGTGCGGCGCGCCCGTGATAGACGAGAACGGCCTGGTAACGGGTATTTACGGCGGACGCGCGGGCGGAAACGAGGAGTTATTCGCCATAGACGCGCGCAAATCTCTTTCCTGGCTGCTGAGAAATTATGAGAACGGGAGATACGAACCCTATACTTTTAGCGTATTCGGCTACCCGGCGCTTGAGTTGGGCAGGGGGGAAAGCGTTGGTTACATCGCCCATAAAACGCCGGACGGTTCAATGTTGGAGAAAATTGATTTTCCCACTTACCGGGAAGCGTTGGATGCGGCCCGGCTGGAAAACGTGTTTGTGGATGTGCGCTCCGGGGACGTGATTGAATTTGAGGTCCACCGCGGCCGCGTTTTTTCGCATGTTGTCCTTTTTAGAGTGCCCTAAATAAGGTTCCGAAAAATTTGGGAAAGGAGGCCCTTCTCCGGGCCTCCTTTTTTGTATGGGGAAAATGTATTTTTACCGTTATACAAGGGGGTAAATATTATAGAATGAAATAATGAGGTATTTTTTCCCCCTATGAAAATACTGCGGCTGCCTGTTGCCCTGCTTTTGGTCCTCCAGTTTGTTTTCGCTCCCCCGGCGGGCGCGGAAACGCTGCCGTACAGCCTGGTGGATAAAGAGCAATATTCCATTTTTCAGGAAGAACAGGCCGCCAAACGGGAAGAAGAACTCGCCCTGGAAGACCCGCCGGACGACGCCGACCTGTTGCGCTATACCAACGAATTTTGGCGCCAGGCCGTTACGGCTGTGGAAGGGGCGTACCGCCTGGATAAAGAGCCGGAACCCATCCCCGACCTTACCCTTTTAAACCCTACGCTTTCACTGCCGTTATACGGCACCAGCATCGCGCTGACGGGCCGTTACGTGCTGGGTTTTAAGCTGGCCGCCAAACGGTATAAAGAAGACCCGAACAACGATATCGAAGACCGCAACGAAAGTTCCATGGAAATGAACCAGGAACTGCAGCTTAAAATGCAGGGTAAAATTATGGACCGCGTGTTCGTGGATATCGATTACGACGACCAGCGCGAAGAGGAAAAAACCATCTCCGTCGCCTACCGCGGCAAACCCGGGGAATTGGTGCAGCTGGCCGAATTTGGGGATTTGGATTTGTCTTTGCCGCAGACGGAATTTATCGCCTACCAAAAACAGCTGTTCGGTGCCAAAATGCACCTGCAGCATAAAAACGCCAACCTGTATTTAATCGGTTCGCAGACGAAGGGTTCCAGCAAGCAAAAGCAATTCGTGGGGAGCAGCGTGTCGGAAATCGTCACGCTGGCGGATACGGGCTACATCCGCCGCACGTATTACGATTTAACGTTCGGCGGCAACATTCACCCGTCGGACAGTGTGGACGCTTACGACGCGTGGCGCGCGGCCGTGGGCAACATTTCACCCGGTTCGGAAGAAATTTACCTGGACAGCAACACCACGTCTTCCGATTACGTTCCCATAACCAAAGACGCCACCGACTACCTGGGCACCGACCGTTATTCCACCCAGTGGCAGCTGCTTACCCGCGGTGTGGACTATACGGTGGATTATTCGCGCGGCATTATTACGTTTAAACGTTCCATCTCGGCCGAGAGCGTCATCGCCGTAGACTACCGCAACTCGCGCGGCGAGTGGCTCAGCTCCACGGGCGCCACGCCGAACACCATTAAACTGATTAAAACGGAAAACGATAAAGTCTGGGGCAGCAACGCGGACGAAAGCGCCAGCAAGCTGGAAATCAAAACGTTTTACAACATCGGCGCGCAGAAAATCACGCAGGACAACGGCAAAGGCAATTTCATCCTGCGCCTAATGGACGCCAACGGGCAGGAAGTGGGGCCGTCCGCCTCGCCGCGGCAGGTGTATCCGGCTACGATTGAAGTGGATTTTAACACCGGTATTTTTGAACTCCAAAGCCGCATGACCGACGATTTGGGGCTGTATAACGTAACGCCTGTTTCGTCGCGCAACCGCACGTTTCAAATTCAATACGAGTCCACGGTTAAAACGTATTTTATCGAGTCGGACATCGTCGTCCAGTCCGAAAGCGTCAAACTAAACGGCCGCGAACTCGTGCGCAATAACGATTATTATATCGACTACACCTCCGGCTTTATCACGTTCTACAAAGGCGACGAAATTACCGAAAACTCCGTGATCGACATTACGTACGATACGACCACCGGCTCCAGCTCCAACAACTCCGTTTTGGGCGGCCGCCTGGATTATAAACTGTTTGATAAAATCGTCATGGGCGCCACCGTTCTGCAGGAAAGCAGCGACAAACCTTCCACCGTTCCGCAGGTGGGTTCGTATTCCAAAGAACTGCTGGTGTACGGGGCCGACGTGAACGGGAAGGACATTAAACTGGCTGAGCCGCTGTCGGTGGACTTCAGCGCGGAAGTGGCCAAAAGTAAAAAGAACCAAAACCTGTTCGGCTATGCGATGGTGGACAGCATGAACGAAACGAATGAACAGGTGTCCGGCTCGCGCATTTTCAGGGACTGGATCATCGCTTCCAACCCGAACAGCAAACCCTCCTTCTTAAACGCCATCCATTGGGACACGCAGGACCTGCCGTCGCTGGAAATCAACCCGAACTCCATCGCCAATTACAACGACAAACAACAGGTGCTTATCTTGAATTACGACTTTTCCCAAGGCGTTAATTTCGACGGGCGCGACGAAGTTTCCATCGTCTACCCGTTAAGCGAAAGCGGTATCGACCTGTCGGACAAGACCTCTTTCGAACTGACCATGCTCGGCGAAGAAGGCGGCCCGCAGGTAAACTTTACGTTCGGTAACATTTCGGAATATTCCGACAGCTCTTTAGGTATGGATACCCAGTGCGGCACGGGTGTGCCGAAAACGGAAGACGTCGACTGCCGCAACAGCCTGGCCCCGAACGAAGACATCGGCTGGCTGTTCACCAACCCGGACGGCACGGAAGAACGCTATAACCCGTTTGTAAACAACGTGTATAACCCCGAAACCCAGCCGAACGGACGCATCGATACGCAGGATTTGAACGGCAACGGCAAGTACGACGCGGAGGATATCCCGCGCGAAGGTAACTTCGGGTTTGCCGACCCCTTGCTGCGCGACATTGACGGCCTTACCTCGGCCAACGGGTATACGGCGGACAATACCTCCTGGCGAACCTACACCGCCCCGCTGCTGATTCAGGATAAATCCCAGTGGACGGCGGTGCGCCATTTGCGTATTACGCTTAAAAAAGGCCAAAAGATGAGCGGGCAGATTAAAATCGCCAACGTGTCTTTGTCCGGCACCGCGTGGAACGTGCAGGACGGCGTGGACCCTGACGAATTTGCCGTGGCCGGCATCAACAACGTGGATAACTCCAATTACGAACCTATTTTCTCCGACCGTTCCGGCGACGGCCTGCGCGTATTTAATTATCTGTACGGTTCGGTGGAAAATTTCAGAGAAACGAACGATTCCGCCAA
>JAUNWB010000405.1 GCA_030540535.1 Elusimicrobiales bacterium | reverse complement strand
GTCTCGTCGGCTCTATCGAGGCGGCAGATGCCATGGTCAAGGCGGCAAACGTTCATCTTATCGGCAAGGTGCACGTCGGCGGCGGTCTTGTCACCGTTATGGTACGAGGCGATGTCGGCGCGGTCAAGGCGGCGACCGATGCCGGCGCGGCGGCGGCAAACAAGGTCGGCGAGCTACTCTCCGTCCATGTCATTCCCCGTCCCCACGAAGAGGTTGAGTTCATTCTTCCCACGCTCAACACCAGCGACAGGTAATCGGGGCTTGACTCGGACAAGTCTCTGGTAAAATGCTATGAAGTCAATCGTTGTTACAGACATAGAGCTTCGCTCCCGCTGGTACGCCAACAGGCGCGAAAAGCTCACCGTGCCCTGCGGCGCGGTTCTCACTCCTGCTGCAAAAGACTTCATCCGCGAGAACAATATCACCCTAATATACGGCAGCGAAATCCCGGAGGGCGGGTTCACGGTCGATCCGATACCCAAAGAAAACGGGAAAAGCCTGTTTGTAGATGCTATCACCGGCGAGAAGCTGTATGAGAAGAGAGAAAACTATACTCATTTAAGAGGAAATCTTCTCGTACCCAAGACCCACCCTCAGATACGCTTCAGAGGCAGACTCGACAGCCTGGCGGCGGAGATTATCCAGACGCAGGTCACCGCCAACGCGGAGGGGGAGTACGAGCTTGTGAACGCGCTGGACGAAATACTCCGCTTCACGAGGAAAATCCTCTCCGCCGAGGTGAACGACGCGCCCTTCGGCGATCTCACGCTTCTCGGCATGAACAGCGGCGAGCTGCGCCACAGGTCGCAGAACGTGAGGGAGAGCTTCGGAATCGACCACCCCGTTCCGTCATATAAGCAGGGGGCGGTATGCGCCGCGCTCAACCGGCTTCGCACCTGCGTCAGAGAGACGGAGCTTGCGGCGGCGGAAGCCTTTCCCAACAGCAGGATAGACATCATCGAAGCGCTGAACCGGCTCTCAAGCGCCGTGTACATTCTGTACTGCAGGAAGCTCAGCGGAAGTTACGGAGGTGGAAGACCGTGAACCGTATCGAATCAAAAGATATCGAGCGCATTGTCGAAGCCGTAATGGCGCACGTCGGCGCAGCCGCTTCCGACGGGGAAGCGTGTCTCGGCAGCGTACCCGCAGAGGTTTCCGCGCGCCATGTGCATCTGGACAGACAATCCGCAGAGCAGCTTTTCGGCAAGGACTGCCGCCTCACTCCGAAGCGCCCCTTGAGCCAGCCTGGACAGTTTCTCTCCGAGGAGCGGGTTAAGCTCGTGACGGAAAAGGGCGAGATCGCCAATGTAGCGGTGCTCGGTCCGCTGCGCGAGCACACGCAGGTGGAGCTTTCGCTTACCGACGCAAGACAGCTTGGCATTGATCCGCCCCTGCGCCTGTCGGGTGATTTGAGCGGTGCGGAGGATGTGATACTGGTGGGACCCAAGGGCGTATATCACGCCAAGGGCAGCGTCATTGCCGCTAAAGCCCATGTACACATGACCTGTGCGGACGC
>JAUNWB010000404.1 GCA_030540535.1 Elusimicrobiales bacterium | reverse complement strand
GATCCGCGCGACACTCCCCCAGTATGATCAGCTGGAGGACTGCCGCCGCCGTGCGACAGCCGCTGCGGGAGAAGCAGCCAGGCTGGCGGAGGAGCAGCAACGGCTGCAAAGGGACGCGGATCAGCTGCTGCAGACGCTGACGGAAAACAAGGCCCAGGCTGCCGAGCTGTCCGGCGCGGCAGCGGAGGCGGAGCACGCATTGGCAGAGGTGCGCGCGGCTGAGGAAACCATGAAGCGTTTCAATGAATTCGCTGCGCTGTGGAAGCAGGTTCATGCCCTGCAGGAGGACTTTGCAGGGGCGAATGCGCGCTATCGGCAGCTGAGCGATCAGGCTGCGGCGCTTCATCAGCAGTATGTTGCGCTGAACAGCGCTTTTCTGGCGGAGCAGGCGGGCATTCTGGCCGCACAGCTGGAGGATGGTATGCCCTGCCCCGTGTGCGGATCGCTGCACCATCCTGCAAGGGCATCCCTGACGGCGCAGGCTCCATCGGAGCGGGACGTGGATGCAGCCCGCCTGAAGGATGAGGCTGCACGGAAGCAGGAGGATCAGGCAGGCCGGGCGGCCCAGGAGATCAACGGCAAGCTGCTGGCCAGCCGGGAACAACTTGTTCAGCAGGCAAAGCTGCTGCTGGATACCGGCGACGTGGACGCCATGCCCGCTGCCTACAAAGAACGCAAAGCTGCGCTGAACGCCCGCCGGGACGCTGCCATGGATGCACGGACGAAGGCCGCTAACCGGGCTGAGACGGCGCGTCGGCTGAGCCAGCAGATTCCCCAGCAGGAGAAGCAGCATGCCGGATTGACCGCGCGCATTGGCATGGCATCATCTGCCATGGCGGAAAAGCAGGCCGCTGCCGCGCAGCTTGATCAGCAGATCCGCACCCTGCAGGCAGGTCTGCCCCATGCGAGCCGTCAGCAGGCTGCATCAGAAGCGGACAGGCTGGCCGGTCAGGCGGCTGCCCTGCGGGACAAGCTGCGGCAGACCGAGGCGCAATGCCAAGTCATACAGACACGCAAGGCTGCGCTGGAGGGCAACATCCGTGCCCTGGAGGCCCAGCAGCAGACCGGGGCTCCCTGTGACGAGCAGGCTGAACGTTCCAAACTGGAGACCCTCACCCTGCGCAAGCAGCAGATGCAGGAGCGGCAGCAGCGTCTGGCCTCCCGGCTGGAGGTAAACCGCCGGATGCTGCAAAGCGCACAGGATCAGGTTGAAGAGTGGCAGCGCTGCGGAGAGAAGCGCGTCTGGCTGGAAGCCCTGGCGGACACGGCCAATGGGCGGCTCACCGGGAAAGAGCGGGTCATGCTGGAAACCTACGTGCAGATGACCTGTTTTGACCGGGTGCTGCGCTATGCCAATATCCGCCTGATGGTCATGACCGGTGGGCAGTACGAGCTGCTCCGCCGCAAGGAGGCCACGAACCGCCAGAGCTATAGCGGCCTGGAGCTGGACGTTCTGGATCACTACAACGGCACCACCCGCAGCGTGGCGAGCCTTTCCGGCGGTGAATCCTTCAAGGC
>JAUNWB010000036.1 GCA_030540535.1 Elusimicrobiales bacterium | reverse complement strand
CAATAAAGGATAAGAAATTTCTTTCTTATCCTTTATGCGCAAATCGCAAGTTAACATCAGCCGTTACTATTTAAGCGCTTCCAGCATGGCGGGGATTACGTCATACAAATCCCCCTCCACCGCATAGTTGGCCACTTTCATAATCGGGGCTTCCGGGTCTTTGTTCACGGCGACAATTACGTCCGAGCCGCTCATCCCGGCCATATGCTGAATCTGGCCCGAAATTCCGCACGCAATATACAGTTTCGGTTTTACAGTGCGGCCCGTCAAACCGATTTGGTAGCGGTAATCAATCCAGCCGTTATCCACGGGAGCGCGCGACGCGGCCACCGCGCCGCCCAAACGGTCCGCCAGTTTTTTAAGCAAGTTAAATCCTTCCGCCTTGCCCACGCCGCGGCCGCCGGCCACGATGACTTCGGCTTCGGACAAATCGAGCCCGTCGCCTTCGCTTTTGATAAACTGCAAAAACTTCGCCAATGACGTATGTTTGGCCGGGTCAAACGCGAACTTAATCACATCGCCCGTGCGGGCTTCCGTGCGCGCAGCCTTTTCATACGACATCGGGCGCAGAGAACACATTTCCGGGCGCGTATGCGCGCAGGTGATGGTGGCCATCAAGTTGCCGCCGAACGTCGGGCGGGTGGCGTGTAACTGACCGTCTTCTTTATTAATTACCACTTCGGTCGCGTCGGCGGTTAAACCCGTGCCGATAAACACGGCCGCTTTGGCGGAAAGCGAACGGCCCAGGTTGGTGGCGGGCAATAAAAATTTATTGGGCTTATATTCGGCCACCATGTCGGCCAGCACTTTGGCATACACGTCGTCGATATAATTTTCCAAAACCGGATTATCGCACACGTATACAGTATCCGCACCGTGTTCAAACAAATCTTGGGCAAATTTTTCCACGTCATGACCGAGCAGCACGGCGCAGAGTTTTTCGCCTAAATCGTCGGCCAGTTTGCGCCCGGCGGTTAACAGCTCATAGGCCGTGGGGCTTAATTTGCCGCGCTGGGCTTGGGCAAAAATCCAAACGTTTTTAAAATCTTTCATAAGTTAATAATCCTTAAATATATTTGTTTTCTTTGAGGATGTCCACCAGTTTGGCCCCTCTTTCTTTGGCGTTTGCGCCTTCCACGCACGCGGAGCAGACTTCGCGTTTGGGCACGAACGATTTAACCACACGCGTCGGGCAGTTTTTCATGCCCAGCTTGGTTTTATCGGCCGCTACGTCGTCGGCAGTCCATTTGGTTACTTCGGCGCGTTTGGCGGCCATACGGCCTTTTACGCTGCGCACGCGCGGGCTGTTGATATCTTTTACTACGCTGATTACGCACGGGAACGGGATTTCCAGGGTTTCGCCGCCGTCTTCGGTCAGGCGTTCCACAGTGATGGATTTTTCATTCACTGAAACCACTTTTTTAACAAACGCGGCGTTCGGCCATTTCATCCAGGCGGAAACCTGCGGGCCGATGTGGCCGGTGTCGCTGTCGTTGGTTTGTTTGCCGCAGATGACGAGGTCCACCGGACACAGCGAATTAATTTTTTCAATGCCTTTGGAGAGCGCATAGCTCGTTGACCACGTGTCGGACCCGGCAAACGCCATGTCGCCCAGCTGGTACACTTTGTCCGCGCCGCGCGCGATACTGTCGCGCAAGACGGCCTCGGCTTGCGGCGGACCCATGGTGATGACGGACACCGTTCCGGCCAACTGTTCTTTAAGCATAACGGCTTCTTCCAGCGCGTATTCGTCAAAAGGGTTCATCGCGCTCGCCGCGCCGGAGCGGATTAAGCAGCCGGTGGCGGGGTCGATTTTTACGTTATCGGATTTAGGGGTTTGTTTAACGCAAGCTACAATGTGCATAATTACTCCTCGCCTTCTTTAGAGGCGTATTCTTTAATGAGCGCCGTAATAATTTCGTTCTTTTGAATGTGTACGGTCCCTTCGTAAATTTGGGTGATTTTGGCGTCGCGCATGTATTTTTCAAGCGGGAAATCGCGCATATACGCGATACCGCCGCACAGCGTGACACATTCGTCCGCCACTTCCATCGCCACGTTGGAGCAGAACAGTTTGGCTTCGGCGCTGTATTTGGTCCAGCGCGCGCCTTTTAATTTTTTCAGTTCGTCGTGTACGGTGGTACCGTTGGCAAGCGCGTTTTTGACGGCGGGCAAAAATTCCTCGTCCATGCGGTGCGTTAAGTTGTACACCATCGCGCGGCCGGCTTCCGTCTTGGCGGCCAGCTCCGCCACCTTGTGCCCGAGAGCCTGGAACGTAATAATCGGCTGGCCGAACTGTTTGCGGGTGCGCAAATACGGAATGGTTACGTCCAGCGCGCCCTGCGCAATACCCACTGCCTGCGCCGCCACGCCGGGGCGGGAATAATCCAGCGTTTCCTGCAAGTAGAGAAGGCCGCGGCCTTCGCTGCCCAGCAGGTTTTCTTTCGGTACGCGGACGTTTTCAAAAATCAGTTCGTACGTCGGGTTCGAGCGGATACCCATTTTTTCTTCTTTCTTGCCGAACGAAAAACCGGGCGTGCCTTTTTCAATTACCAAAAGCGAAATGCCGCGCGCACCGCGGGACGGATTGGTGTTAACGGCTACGGTGTAAAAATCGGCTTCTTTACCGGTGGAAATAAAGTGTTTGGAACCGTTAACCACGTAATAGTCGCCGTCTTTAATGGCGGTGGTTTTTAAGGCCGTGGCGTCGGAACCGGCTTCAGGTTCCGTGAGGGCAAACGCCCACAGTTTTTTGCCGCTTGCCAGGTCCGGGCACCAGCGTTCGCGCTGTTCTTTGGTGGCGGCCAGGTACATGGGAATCGCGCCCAGGGCGGACGTACCGGGGGTTAAGGCAAGGCCGGCGCAGGCGCGGGATAATTCTTCAAACGCCATCGCCAGGCACGTAATGCCGCCGCCGAGGCCGCCGTATTCCTCGGGCAGCCACAGGCCGAAAATGCCGGATTTTTTATATTCTTCCAGCATCTCTTGGGAAAATTGTTCTTTCGCGTCCATTTCGGCGCGCAGGGGTTTTAGCTTTTTTTGGGCGAGTTCCCGCGTGGTGTTGAGGACCTCTTGCTCCATTTCGTTAATTGCGTAATCCATTTTTTACTCCCGGGTTAGATTTTTTAAAATTTCTGCGTTTTCTGAAAAACCGTCTTTTGCCGCCGTTTTTCTTGGTGGGCGGAACGAGGCTTCTGTACAAGCGTTCTTGTTTTTTGACCATAGTGGAAGATGTAAATTCGGAAAAATCGCGGTGGTCGATGGCGGCTTCAAACCGTTCGCGCAAAGCGGCGTGGCGCAACAGCACTTTTAATTTATCGGCAAACGTGTTAATGTCATTGGGTTTAACGAGGAAACCCGTTTTGTTGTCCGTCACTACTTCGCTGATACCGTCCACGTCGTAGCAGACAGCGGGAACGCGCATAGACATCGCTTCCAAAAGCGACATCGGCAGCCCTTCGCGCAGCGACACGCTGGCAAATACGTCGCTGATGGCCAAAAGTTCCAGTGCGTCATTACGCCAGCCGGGGAAGATGACCTGTTTTTCGATACTTAAATTCTTCGCCAAATTTTCCGCCGTCACTTTCAGCGGGCCTTCGCCCGTAAAAATGAAGTAGACGTTTTTCATTTGGCTGAGTACTTTATAAGCCGCCAGCACAAAGTGAATCGGGTTTTTAAGCGGTTTGAAATTGGCTAAAGCCAACACCACTTTGGCGTTGGCAGGGATTTTTAGAGAGGCTTTTTTGGCGGCAGGGTCAAACTTTAAGGGCAGAATGGGATTAAAGTTTACACCCGCGCGGATGAGTTCCGTGCGCACGCCTTTACCGATGCCCAGCTGCTTGGCTTCGGCGGCGTTTTTGCGCGAAACAAAGACGAGTACGTCTGTAAATTTGGAGCAGAATTTTTCCACCGCCACAAAAAATTTAAAGCGTTTTTCGCCCTGTTCTTTGGCAAAACCCAAGCCGTGAAACGTGTGTACCACTTTGGCTTTGCGCCAGAAAATCCGCGCGGCGATACGCCCCAACACGCCCGCTTTGGGGGCGTTGGTGTGAACAATGTCCGGCCGTACTTTGCGCAGCACGCGGCCCATCTGGAATACGGCCCACAAATCGTGGAAAAAGTATTTGGGGCGGATATCGTGGCGCAGGGCGGAGATAAAAAACACGTTTTTCGCGTCGTTTTTCACTTTGCCGTCCAGGCGGCCGCCGGGGCCGGAAGCCAAATACGTTTCAAATTGTTGTTTGTTTAAGGTTTTAAGCGTCATCAGCACGCTGGCTTGCGCGCCGCCTTGGTCCAGGCGGGTGATGAAATACAGAATTTTCGTCTTTTCCATGAGTTAATTTACCGTCCCTGTTGTAGTGTTGAGGATGCGGGCCTGCGGAAAATAATACTTGATGATACCCATGTAGTCCGCGCCCTCTTTGGCAAGTCCGTCCGCGCCGCGCAGACAAAGCCCGTAGCCAAGCCCCGTATCATAGCCGCGCACCAAGACGCTTTTGATATTTTTGCCCTTATACAGCGGCACAATATCAAACAGGTTGGAGCGCATTGTGCCCGCGCTTAAAATAAACGCGGTCTCCTGCGGGGAAGTGGTTTCGTACGAACCTTTGCTGCCTTCAAAACGCATGGACAAAATGCGGCCCTGCGGGGTCATCCGCACGGGAACAATCGCGCGCAATTTGCCGATGTTTTGTTTATAGGCGAGGCGGTTTTGTATCTCTTTTGCGTCATACCAGTACATCCATTTTACCCCGGCCCACTGGGTGGGATCGTGCGGGCGGGAATACAAATCCGCCGGCGGATTGGATAAAAGGTACTTGCTGACGTTTGCGGGCGAGTATACATAGCCCGGCAGGACGGCCGAGTTTTCCAGCGAATCCGCCGTCACCACGCCGCAGGCGGTATAAAAACCGGCCTGGGCTTCGGTCAAACGGATTTCGCCGGAGCGTTTGGACGCGTCCAGCAAATCTTTAAAAATGAGATTGATACCTTTAAATTTGAAGGTATCGTCGTTATCGGTAATGTGGTAAGAACGTGCCGCATGGGCCTCCACCGCCTGCAAAAGCGCGGAGCGGAACACCACGGCAAGCGCTTTTAAAGCGGCCGGGTCTTTTACGTCCTGCGCCTGGGTAGCTAGCAGCGCGGGGATTAAATCTTCGGCATACACCGCGTTTACCAGTGTAAACCCGTTTTTACCGGGGATGACGGTCAGCGCGCCTTTGAGTTCTTTATCGCTCAAATCGGCGGCGAAAATGTTTTCCGCGCGGGCGTTACGCACGAGCAGCGTGCGGGAAGCGTTTTCCGGCGTGAGCGTAAACGGACGCTTGGCCGAAAATTCCACATGGCCTTTGGCGTCTTTCAAATCCACGCCGCCCGTTTCGGGGTTGAAAACGACGGTTTTTTCCGTATAAGACGGGACACGCAGGACTTCGCCCAGTTTTTCGTCCGTCACTTTCAGCGTGCCGGAACCCATCACCGCGGCGGACTGCAACGCCTGCGGGATTTGTTCGCGGTTGGCGTACAGGGCCATTTTTACTTCGGCAGACGGAGTGGACTCCATCACGTGTACGATGGGCTGTTCCAACCGCAGATAGAATAAATAGTCGATGCTTTTATCGCCCAGGGATTTGGCGTATTTGGCCAGTTTTTTGGCGAGCGTTTTATTGTCCGGGTCCAGGCTGTAGAGCGTGGCGTAATACTGCCAGGCGCGGAGTTTGTTTTTTTCTTTTTCGGACAGCCGGGCGTAAAGTTCGGCGGCGGCGTAATTTTTTTCGTCATGCGACAGCGCCTGCTGCAAGAACACCGGGGCCAGTTTTTTGGAGGATTTCATCTCGGACGCAATCCGCCCCAGCATGTAAGAAACAAACGAAATGGCGTACGGGTTGGACGTGTACAAATACTGCAGTTCCGAGGCGGCTTTCTCTTTATCCCCCCCAAAATACCACGCCAGCGCGGTACCCAGTTTGGCGGAAGAAACGTATTCAAAATCGGCGGTGAGGTACATCAGGTCGCCAAACGCCTGGCGGGATTTTTTATATTTTCCGGCGGACAGGAGCATCCACCCCTGCGTAAGCTGGGTGAAAGGGTCGTCCGGGTTGATCTCGGCCGCGCGCGCGATGTACGCCAGCGCCTGTTTGACGAGCCCCCGCTGCATGGACAAAACGGCCAGTTCCAAATTGGCGGCCGCGGCGACTTTCGGGTCGGGCGCGTTTTCAAACGTTTTAAAGGAAAAATAGCACTCGTCCGCTTCCCCCGCCGCACATTTTTTGGCGACGGCGGCGATGTCGGCCGGAAGCGCGTAATCCAGCACGCTTTTATGCAGCACCGTTTCGTTTAGTTTACTGTCCACGCGGCTGGCGGCCAGCGAAGATTTGCTGACGGTCTGCCCCGCAGCTTGCTCCGCCGGTGCGGTCTGTACGGCAGGCTGGGCCCACGCCAGCGCGGCCGGCAGGCAAAAAACCAAGGTAAAAAACGGACGAAAAAAGGTATGTTTCCTCATATACAAATTATAGCAAATTGGGGTTAAAAAAAGCAGGAAGAAACACGCTATAAAAAGGAGGGAAAAGTCCCCGGAGTAAAACACAGGAAATGAAACGCCCCGGACTAAAGCCCGGGGCGTTTTGCATTTCAAAAATGACCCTTTACGAACAGCACTTCACCGATCCGGTATAATACTTATATCCAATTACACTGCAAACGCCCGTACGCCATACATAAGCGAAATTGCCTGTACCCGCAGAAGTATAGTCATTCGTAATAGTAAAATATCCCGCTGCAAAAATCACGTATTCTCCTGGGGCCTTCTCCTGCGCCAATTGATCACAAAAATCTTGCAACTTATTCGTATTTATAATTCTTACCACTTTCTTTGTTAAAGGGTCAACATCAATAAGCTCCCCAGCACTCATAGAGTAAAGAGAGCTATTATGTTTGTAAGACACATATTCCGTAATATGTGCCCCGCCCAGACATCTCTCGTTGGCATAACTATAGGCATTTATATCTACAGCCTCTATAGGCATACCATTAATTACAACCCCATCACAGTTTGCAGGAGTAGGAGTAAGCATCGTGTTGCTAAAAAACCCTTTTTTTTCAGTATAGCCGGTACTTGCCTCCGTTTTATATGCATCAAAACATTGATGGGCACCTAAATCCCGCCGGCAGGTATAGGGAATTATAGGATAAAATTTTTCGTCATCATAAGACAACCAAGACCGACAAATGGAACCCTCATGACTGGAAAGAAAAGATTGCAGTTGCGCTTGGTTCACGACCGTATATTCGACAGACGGTTCACATGGCCCGCTCCCGCTTTTGAGCAAATACTGTTTTTTGCATTGCTCATAAGACGAGTTTTCTTTGCACGCGTCGTCGGCTTGGTATTCGTTGCTCCATACCATCGAAGGGGACTCCTGCCCGTCTTTCTGTTCAATGTACGAGTTTCCGTCGGCGACGTCCAGTTTTTTCGTCTTCGCGCCCGCCACCGTCAGCGTATCGCCATACAAAGCCACCGCCTTACCGGAGGCCGCGTTATTTACGGCAACGGTATTGGCAAACAAACGGCCGCCCGTTATGTTTCCGCCCTGTCTGAGCGTAATGTTGTTTAACGAAAATTTCCCCTGGTCGGTTTTGCCCAGCACGGTGCCGGAGGACAAATACATCCCCCCGCCGGTAACGTCCGTTCTGCCCAGCACGGCAGTTTGGGTGCCTTTCAGCTCCACAACGCCGCCGTTGCCCACCCGGGTACAAAAGTTGACCGCCTTACCGTATGCGGGCAAAGACGGGTCCGCCGTTTCCAGCTTGTTAAAAGAACCCACCGGGCTGGAAAGAACGGTAATAAAACTCATGGTGTCGGCCTGCGCCAAACACGCACAGCCGGACACAGCCAAAACAAGTAACAGTTTTTTCATAAAACCCTCGGAATATAATTTTTGCCTTTTATTAAGTTTACCGATAATACGTAAAAAATCAAGCCAAAACCGTACTACGGTCTTTCGCCTTCCACATATAAATCGAGCGACTGACACACTTCTTTGCTTTTAACGCTATTGCTGGGGCTGTAGCAGCGCAGCGACTTGGCCTTGCTGTCCGAACCTTTTAGATACGGGTTCCAAATAACATAATCGTACTTGGTGCCCGCGTTGCGTTTGGCAGTTACGCCGGGACAGTCCGTCCCCGGGATACGCGCATTGGAAGCGGCGTTAATGGTATAGACAAAGTCTTTTGTCGTCAGCGTATTGTTGTTCGTTCCGCCCAAGGTTCCATTCAAAAGAGTCGCCAGTTTTTTGAACGACGTGGGGCACGCGTTGGCCCCGGTGCGTCCGGCGGCGTAGGCGTAGACGGCGTCGTTAAGCGCCTTTAAACCCACCATTGCCTCCGTGGCGCGGGAACGCTCAATCGAGCGCGTATACTGCGGAAGCGCAACAGAGGTAAGCACTCCGATAATCAACACCACGGTCAAAAGTTCAACCAATGTAAAACCGCGGCGGTTATTTTGCAAAACAGTTTTCATAGTATTCTCCTTTCCAACCTATTGTAGCAAAAAATCAGAACTTTAAAGCGGCCACGCGGGCGGCGGCTTCGCGCGTGAGTTTGGGCGTGTTAAACGCCGTCAGACGGAAATACCCCTCCCCGCACGAACCAAATCCCACGCCGGGCGTACCCACTACGCTGGCTTCGGTTAACAGTTTATCAAAAAAAGACCAGGAATCAAGTCCCGCCGGGGTTTTAAGCCACACATACGGCGCGTTTTGGCCGCCGTAAGCGATAATGCCGGCGTTTTTCAAGGCGTCCAAAATAACGCGGGCGTTTTCTTTATATCCGGCGATAACTTCGCGCGTTTGTTCAACTCCTTCCGGCGAATACACCGCTTCAGCACCGCGCTGGACGATGTACGGCACGCCGTTAAATTTGGTGGTTTGGCGGCGCAGCCACAGCGCGTTTAAAGAGGTTTTTCCGCCTTTGCCGTCTGAAATTTCAAGCGCTTTGGGCACCACGGTATACGCACAGCGCGTACCCGTAAAACCCGCGGTTTTGGAGAACGAGCGGAACTCCACCGCCACTTTTTCCGCACCCGGGATTTCGTAAATGGAGTGCGGGACGTTTTCGTCCGAAATAAACGCTTCGTAGGCGGAATCAAACAAAATTACGCTGTTGTGCGCGAGGGCC
>JAUNWB010000035.1 GCA_030540535.1 Elusimicrobiales bacterium | reverse complement strand
CCACTTGGCGCACAGCGCGCCGGACACGGCCGACGCAATCGCAAGCGTAATCGGGAACGGTAAAATCAGCATACCGATTTTGATGGGGTCCATGCCCATAATGTCGGTCAGATAAAACGGAAGCAAAACGGAATTGGTAAACAGCGACGTAAACCCCAGCACCGCCACGGCGCAGCCGTAGGAAATGGCCGGAATTTTAAAAATAGAAAGGCCCATAAACGGATTTTTGGACGTTTTCTCCCTCCGCATAAACAGCACAAAAAACACCGCAGACAGCGCAAAACCGCCCAAGATTTTGGGCGACGTCCACCCATTGGCCGACGCGGTATTGAGCGCGTACAAAAACGCAAAACTGGTAATCGTGTAAAAGGCGGCGCCGAGGTAGTCCATCTTCATCTTTTTGACGGCTTTAAAACGCGGAATCAAATAAATCCCGCGCCAAACGCCCAAAATACAAACAGGAATACACACCCAAAATACGGACGGCCAGCCCCACGCCTGGATAAGCACCCCGCCTACGGCCGGGCCGGCGAGCGTGCCGCTGGCCACCACCGCGCCGATGGCGCCAAAGGCCTTGCCGCGCGACGCGCCGTGAAACACTTGAGCAATTAACGCCTGTGAGGTGGCCATCATCGCCGAAGACCCAACGCCCTGCACCGCACGTGCCAAAAGCATCATCCCCAAACTGCCCGAAACCGCGCCGAGTAACGCGCCAACACCAAAGACAATAAACCCGCCCAAATACATCCATTTGCGGCTGTACAGGTCGGAGAGTTTCCCAAAAACGGGCAAAAAACACGTCAGCACCAACAAATACAGGCTGACGACCAGCTGGATGTTTTCCAAAGATACGCCGAACTCGCCCGACATGGTCGGCAGCGCGATATTCACAATCCCCGCCGACAGCGTGGACATAAACGTCCCGTTGGCGGTGACGGAAAAAATCATCCATTTTTTGGACAGGTGCGGAGCTTTCAACTTCATTTTATTTCACACAGCGTATTAAGGTGTAGGCAAAGCGGCCCACGCCATCGAACATTTTTTCCACTTTCAGCCCGGCTTTTTTTACGCACGCTTCCATCTGCGCCGCGCTGTACATTTTGCTATTGCCGTTGGCGATATTGGTAAAGTACAAAGAGGTGTGATTTAAGCAGAACGAGGCGGCCTCGTATTCCTGCCGGTCCCACAGCGGTTCCAAAATATAAATGCGCGTATTTTTTCCGGCGGCGGCTTTGACTTTCTTTAAAATGGAAACGATTTGCTCTTCGGAAAAGCAGTCCAAAAACTGGCTCATCAGAACAGCGTCCGCCCCTTTACGGAGAATGGTTTTTTCGTCCAGTACGTTGGCGGTGCAGAACTCCGCCCGCGCCCCGTACTTTTTAAGATTCTTTTTGGCTACGTTTAATTGGCCGGGCAGGTCGACCAGCGTCATTCGGACGTTTTTGTCGTAATCCAAACACTTTTTGGCCCATTTGCCCGTGTTGGCCCCAATATCCATAATGCGTTTGGGCGATAACTCAAAAACAAGCGGCAGAATTTCCGGGAACGCAATATCGGAATAAAAATGGTCGAACGCAAACCAGCTTTTGCGGTTCTTGGCGGGCAGTTTAGATAAACCCTCATACACCGTTTTCCATTTGCCGAACACTTTTAACCCCGTGGGTTTGCCCTTCTTTAAAGACTCCTGGAGCGAGTGCATCCCCAAATAGCAAACGTCGTTTACAAAATCCATATTGGCGCGGGTCATCGGGTCGCACAGTAAAAACCAGCCCGTTTTGGTAAGGGTGTAGAAGCCTTTTTCGTCTTTGGCCACAATATCCAGGGCCGCGCCGTTTTCCAACAGCGTCTGTACGGCATACAGAGAAAGTTTTAATTTTTTGGCGAGCGTTTTATCGTCCGCCGGGGTATTATTTAAAAAATCCAAAATTCCCAAATCGCGCAGGGCAAGCGCGGCCTGGAAGCTGATCGGCGCAAAGGCGATTCTTTGCGCGTCAAACGCCACATCCGCCATGGTGCGCGCGTCTTTGCGCTGGCGGCGGTAAGGAGTGTTGAGTTTTGCGTTGTTTTTAGTTATCATATTCCTATCAATTTTATTTTTTTTTAAGAGAGTTTACAAATGAACGACACCTCGAAACGCAAAATCGCGCTGGTAACGGGCGCAAGCCGCGGAATCGGCCTGGCCGTGGCCAAACAGCTCGCCAAAGACGGCTTTGATATTTGGCTGAACTATCACTCCAATCACGCGGCCGCCCAAAAAGCCAAGGCCGAAATCGAAGCCCTCGGCGCGGCCTGCACGCTGCTGCCGTTTGACGTGGCCGACGCGGCCGCCGTGCGCGCGGCGTTAAACCCGATGCTCGAAACCCAGACGCCATACGCACTCGTCAACAACGCGGGCGTACGCAAAGACAACCTTTTAATTTGGATGCAGGACGACGAATGGACGAAAGTGATTTCCACCGTACTCGGCGGATTTCACAACGTAACCAAAACGGTGCTGGCGGCGATGATTCACGCCAAACGGGGCCGTATCGTCAACATCGCTTCCGCCGCCGCGCACGCGCCCGTCCCGGGGCAAACCAACTACTCTGCGGCCAAAGCGGGCATCGTAGGGGCGACGCGCAGTTTGGCGTTGGAAGTCGCCAAGCGCAATATTTTGGTAAACGCCGTTTCGCCGGGGTTTATCGAAACCGAAATGCTCGACGGCCTGCCTATGGATAAAATTCTGCCGCTTATTCCCCTGCGCCGTTTGGGACGCCCGCAGGAAGTGGCGGATATGGTTTCCTTTTTATGTTCGGACAAAGCCGGCTACATTACCGGGCAGGCGTTTCAGGTAAACGGCGGCGTTTGCATGTAAAACCCGCGCGGAGACAGCGCACAAAATAGTATAATTGAGCCTATGGACACGCTGAAGAATACGAAAATCGTTATTACGGGTGCCGGAGCCGTTTCCCCCTACGGCGCGGGAGTAACCGCGCTCGCGGACGGGCTGTTTACGGGCAAAGGCTGCATGCACACCGTGCCGGAGCTGGATGCCTTATCCATGGTAAAAACCAAGGTGGCGGCGACCGTGCCGGAAATGGATTTTTCGTATATTCCGCGGCGGGACCGCCGCTCCATGAGCCGTATGGCCAAATACGCCTACGCCGCCGCGCAGGAAGCGTTAAAATCCGCCGGATACGAAACCGCCCCGCAGAGGCTGGGTTTCTTTATGGGTTCCACGCTTAACAGCATTTCCGTATGGCTGGAAATCAGCAAAAACTGCCACGAAGGACACCTGGAACTCGTCAAAACGTCCGATTTTCTGCAAATTATGAACCATTCGCCGTTGGCGACGGTTTCCCAGGCGCTTAAAATTAACGGCCCCTGCGTGGGCGCGTCCGACGCGTGCGCCACGGGACTCATGAACATCGGCCTTGCGTACTTAGCCGTCAAAACGGGGCTGGTTAGTCAGGCGCTCTGCGGCGGGACGGAAGAATACCACCCCATGTTCAGCGCGTGTTTTGACATTATGCAGGCTACCTCGCACAATTTTAATAACCACCCGAACGAAGCCTGCCGCCCGTTTGACAAGGACCGCACGGGGCTTGTCTGCTCCGAAGGGTGCGGCCTCTTATTTATTGAAACGGAAGAAAACGCCAAAGCGCGCGGGGCCGCTATTTTAGCCGAGATTGCGGGTTTTGCGTCCAACACGGAAACGGAAAACATGGCCTATCCGTCGGCCGAAACGCTGCGCGCCTGCATGCTGGCCGCGCTGGCGGACGCTGATATAAAACCCGAAGAAGTGGATTTGCTAAACGCACATGCCACGGGCACCGTGGTGGGCGACATCGCCGAAACGCACGCAGCCGCGGCCGTATTCGGGCCCGGGCTCAACGTAAACAGTTTAAAAGGGCACCTCGGCCACGCTATGGGAGCCAGCGGCAGTTTGGAAACGATTGCCTGCATGGAAATGCTCAAACGCCAAACCGTACTGCCCACTCAGAATTTACACACGCCGGACGAACGGTGTGCGCCGCTTGCGTACATCGCCCAACCCGAAGAACGCCCGGTAAACATCATTTTAAAGAACAGTTTTGCCATCGGCGGAAACAACTGCTCTTTAGTTTTAAGGAGACCCCAGTGATTACAAGAGAAGAAATTATTAAACTTACCAACGAAGCCCTTAAAAAAGAGTTTGAACTGACGGACGAACAGCTCGTTCCTACCGCGCACCTGCAAAACGACGTAGGGCTCGACAGCCTCGACGCCGTGGATATGGTGGTCGTGCTGGAGCAAAAGTTCGGCATGACGCTGCGCCAGGGCTACGATATCCGCTCTATCGTGACGTTAAACGATTTGTACGATTTTATCGAAAAACTCGCCCGCGAACACGAAGCGGGAAAATAACCCCATGTACGCGCTGCGCACTTTTTTTAATACCGCCATAATTGGCTCCTCGGCCATATTATGGCTTTTTGTTTCCGGCCTTGTCGCCGGGCCGTTTTTATGGTTGTGGCCCGGTAAAAAAGGTCGGAATGTGCGCAAATTTGTTTACTGGCAATCGCGCGGGATTTTGTTCTGCATGCGGATGTGTTCTTCCGGCTGGAAAGTGCAAAAATGCCCCCGCCCGGACGCCCCGTGCATTGTGGCGGCCAACCATGCCTCGTCCTTAGACTTATACTGCGTGGCCGCGCTGGGGTTTGACAATGTGGTATACATCACCAAAGGCTGGGTGTTTAACCTGCCGTTTTTCCGCTACGTGATGAACGGCGCGGGCTACCTGGACGCGGAAAAAACGCCGCCCGAAGAAATGCTCGCCAAATGCCAAGACGCCCTCAACAACGGGTGCGACATCGTACTTTTCCCGCAGGGCTCGCGCAAGAACCCGAACGCGCGTTTTAAAAGCGGCGCGTTTTACCTGGCCGAAAAAATCGGCGCGCCCGTGGTGCCCATGGCTATCGGAGGCACCGGGGAAATGCTGCCTGCCGGGTCTATTAAACTGCGCCCGGCAAAAATCGTTTTAAAATCGCTTAACGCCATTTATCCCAAAGACTTCCCCGGCGAACTGGCTCACCTGGAAATGGCGCGCGAAACAAAAAACAGAATCATGAAATCGTTACAGGAGGACGTACAATGAAAAAAGTATTCGTTTTGGCGGCTTTTTTAGCCGTACTGGCAGGATGCAGAAGTTTGCCGCAGGTGTATAACGTACCCCAGCACACGGTAATTTTGGCTGAAGGCAAAACCATGCGCGAAGCCATTTTGCAGGGCGGCGAAGGACGCAGATGGATTATGAGCGAAATGGCCCCCAACGTCATCACGGGCCGGCTGACCTTGCGCGGGCACGAAGTGGAAGTAAAAATCCCGTATACCGCAAATTCCTATGCCATCGAGTACGCGGGCAGTTCCAACATGAAATACAACGCCAAAAAGAACCGCATTCACCCCAAATATAACCAATGGGTGCGTAATTTGGACTTAAATATTTCCCGCTTCGCGCAGAAAAAATAAAGTATGACTTCATTTTCCCCCGTGGATACGCTGGTTCCGCACAAAAAACCGATGCTTTTGGTGGATGAAATTCTGTCCGTTACCGAGCCGGATGCACGCGTAAAAAGCGTCGTCCGGCCGGATCATCTGTTTTTGCGCGCGGACGGCACGCTGGCGCCCGAAGCGTTAATCGAAATTGTGGCGCAGAGCTTTGCCGCGTGCGAAGCGCAACGGCGGGAACTGGCCGGGCTGTCCACCGACGGCGGCGGATATATGGCTTCCGTGCGGGATTTTGAAATTTTTACCCCCGTACGCCAAGGGGACGAACTCGTCACCCGCGTTACACTAAAGGACGATTTTATGGGTACGCGCATTGTGGCGGGCGAAATCTTCCGCGGGGCGGAAAAAGCGGCCGCGGGCACCGTCTATATTTTTATGTGGGAGGGCAAAAATCCCCCCGTCGGAGGCGTATTATGAAAAAACTGCTGTTTGCACTGCCGCTTTTGCTCTGTGCCGCGCTGTGGGCGCAGCAAACGCCCGCGCCGGAAGGCACAACGCAAAAACTTCCCGCCCAAACGGACGACGCATACGCGCAGGAAATCATTTCCCGCTTCGGCGCGGTAGAAACGCTGCAAAGCAAATTTACGCAGGAAAAACATCTTGCCATGCTCACCGAACCCGTGGAAAGCAAGGGCGCGTTTGCGTTTTCCAAAAAGGGCGCACAGCTGCGCTGGGAATATACGGAGCCCTTCCAAAACGGGTTTTTAATGGACGGCGGCAAAACGTACCGGCTGGAAAAAGGCGTTAAAAAAACGGTCAAAGGCGTCATGTCGCGCAATACGGCGGCGCAAATGCTGGTGTGGCTGACGTTTGATTTAAAAGCACTGTCCGAAACGTACGATATTTCCTATTTCGAAGGCGGCGTAACCCTTACGCCCAAAAACGACAAGAACCGCCTGCTTGATAAAATTACCGTTTGGTTCGCCAAAGACAACCCGCAGGCGCTGTCCGAAATCCGCATGGACGAACCGGGCGGCGATTACACCCTCCTGCGTTTTTACGACACGCACATCAACGGGCCCCTGCCCAAGGACGCTTTCCTGTGAAAGGGATCTTTTTCATCCGGCATAAAACGGGGTGCCTCTGCGCCGTACTGGCGTGTGCCGCCGTATGCGGCGCGCTCCTTACGCGCGTCCGCCCGGATGAAACCATCCACGCCATGATTCCCGCCGCCGTGCGGGAAAAAGTGGAACTGTTTGAACATTCCCCGCTAAACAAAAAAATCTTTGCCGTCGTCAGCGCGCCGTCCGCCGAAGAAGCGGAAACCGCCGCGCAGACGCTGCGCGAAAACCTGGAAACAGAACACCTCGTCCACGCGCCCTTTGCCCCGGGGCCGGATTTTGCGCTGGAACTTTTTTACGCGCTTCCCCCTCGTTTTACCGAACAGGACGCCCGGGCGGCGGAACAGATTTTATCGCCCGAATACGTTTCGCAAAAAATGCGCGAAAATTACGAAAATTTACTCTCCATGGAAGGTCTTTTGTTAAAGCCGCTTATCTCGGCCGACCCGCTGGGCCTTACGGGCATAATGACGCGCAAACTGGCCGCGCTGGGCGCGGGAACGGGCGTAGATTTTAAAGGCGGATTTTTAATTTCCCCCGACGGAAAAACCCTCATCGGCCTGTACGACTACGCGGGAGAAGATTCCTTCCGCGGCGCGGCGGAGTTTTCCGCCCGGTTTACCCAGCTGGCCGGCTCACTGGGCGAAAACGTCCGGGCGTTTTATTTGGGCGGCCTGCGCTATACGGTGGAAAACATTTCCGTCATCCGGGCCGATTTATGGCGTGTAACCGCGCTGGCGCTCGCTGCGCTGGCGGCGGTATTTTTTATCTTTTTACGGCGCAAAAGCGCGCTACTTATTTATCTTTTGCCGATTATTATTTTACCGCCCGCCGCGCTTGTAACGTACGCGGTTTTCGGCGGGATTTCCGGCATTACGCTCGGGTTTGGCAGCGTGGTGGCGGGGCTGTCGGCCGATTATTCCATTTATCTGTTTTTTGCCATGCAAAAGGGCCGCCAGTCCCCGCAGGAAGCCGTCAAACGCCTTAAAAAACACCTTTTATGCAATTTTATGACGTCCTCTTTGTGTTTTGCCGCGCTGTTTTGCTCGTCAGTGGAACTCTTTAAACAGATTGCCGTATTCTCGGTTACGGGGCTTTTGTTTGCGCTTCTTTTGGCCCTGTATATTTTTCCCCCGTTTTGGACGGACGCAGACGATACCGCTTCTGCCCCCGCTTTTACGGTGCGCGCCCTGCCGAAAAAATGGGCCATGGGGATTGCGTGCGCAACGCTTATTTTGGGTGCGTGGGGCGCAGCGCATACGAATTTTTCGGGCGACGTGGAAGATTTAAACTCCACCTCCGCCGAATTTAAAGCCCAAAAAGCCGTTTTCGACGCGGCCTTCGCCCGCGCATCCGCCGATAACGCGCTCGTTTTCGTAAAAGGCTCCTCGGTTGAAAACGCGCTTGAAAACAACGAAGCTTCCGCCGGTTTTGCCGTATCGGGCGTGCTTCCGTCCGCCCGCGCCAAACGGGAAAACGCGGCCCGCTGGAACGAATTTTGGAACGCTCCCCGCACGCAGTACGCGCGGCTGCTTATAGAAGAAGAATCCGCCAAAACGGGCTTAAATCCCGCCGCATTCGCCCCGTTTTGGAACCAACTTAAAAACCCGGCGGAGGACGCGTTTGATTTTACACAGCTCTATAATCCCGTCGCCAAGCTGAAAGACGGCGCGTTTGCCGTCGTCAACGTGGTGCCCAACACGCCCGAAAACGAAGCGGCCGCCAACCGGGCGGGCGCGGTGTTTGTGTCGGGCGCGGGGCTGAAAAAAGAACTCCTCGCCAGCGTGCGCGGGGAAGCCGTAAGAATTGTTTTTCTGTCGCTTCTTTTTAATTTGGCGGCGGTATTTTTTGTACTAAAAAACCTGCGCGAAACGCTTTTTTGCTTTGTACCCGTCGTACTGGCGGGATGTTTTACATTCGGGTGTTTTTGGGCGTTCGGCGTAAAAGTTAATTTGTTCGTACTCGTGTTTTTGCCGCTTTTGACGGGCCTGGGAATCGATTACGGTATTTTCCAGGTAATGAAATTCCGCTCCGGCGGCCGGGAACATGCCGTGTATCCCCCCACTGCGTTATGGACGGCGGGTTTATCCACCCTGGCGGGGTTTGGCGTCCTCGCGCTAGCCAAACACGGGGTACTTTTTATTATGGGGTTATCATCATTTTTGGGCATTTGCGGCGCCATGTTGGCCGCGCAGTTTATTTTGCCCGCTTTCCTGGAGGATAAAACATGCGCTCGGTAATTTTAGCCGCGCTTTTATTGGCCGCGGGATGTTCGTCCGGCCTTGTTTATAAATCCGCTCCGACGGAAAAGCTCGACCCGGCCAAAACCGCCCGGCTGACGGGAGAAGTGCGCCCGTGGGGGCTTTATTTTACGGCGGTAACGCAGGCGGACGGAGAGTCCGTGCGCGTTATTGTACTGTCCGAAATCGGGCTCAAACTGCTTGATTTTTCCGCTGCGCCGGACGGCGCGGAAGTGTATTATAAATTTGACAAACTGCCCGACGCGGCCGCAGGCGCGTTCATACGGTTTGCGCGGCACGAATTACGCACCCCGTGCCCTGCCAAAACCCTGTCGTTTACGGACCGCCGCACCCGCGCGCAGTTTGAAG
>JAUNWB010000034.1 GCA_030540535.1 Elusimicrobiales bacterium | reverse complement strand
GACGATGGCGGCCGTCGCTCCCACTCCCGCTGCAATCGCGCAGCCGCAAATGGGCGCCAGTTCCCCGGTAAACACTTTCACGTATCCGTTTAACAGGTGCGAAAGGGCGATACTTTTTAAAATCGTTTTTTCGTCCGCGTCCATTTCTTTGCCCACTTTCCACGGCACTAAAATGGTGACAACGCCCTGGTTTCCCGATTCCCCGCTCGCCATTACGGGCACGGCCTGGCCGTCCATACGCGCGTCGGCGGCGCAGGCAGTCAGAATTTTGGTGGAGGAAATTAAATCCATTTGTAACAGTTTTTTGCGGACGAGTTCCTTTATATAAAAACCCACCTTTTGCAGTGCCTGGCCGAGTTCGGCGGCTTTTAAGTTCATGTCCACGCCTTTTTTGATGTAGGCCAAATCTTCTTCGTCCGCGTTGTCGGCCGCGTCCAACAGGTCCTGCAGAGAAGCCTGTTTTAACGCTTTTTTAAATTCCGGCGCGCGGCGGGTGGTTTGCCCGGCGGTGTTTTCTTCTTTGATAACGCCGTCCTTGGACAGGTGAATAACGGACGTATGCCCACCCGCAATAATACACTTGGCGGTGTGCCCGTTTACGCCCGTCAGTTCCGCTTCGATATAAAAACCATGCGCTTTGGGGGCCACGCTCATGCACAGGGCGTGTTTTTCCACCAGCTTTTTGGCTTCCTGCAGGATGGTTTTGTCGGCGGCGGAGAGAATTTCCATGTTAAGTTCCGGCCGGGCAATCAAAATGCCCATGGCGCCCGCCAGCAGGTTGCCTTTTTCGCCGTCCGTATTGGGAATGCGTACGCCCATTCCGTTTTTGTAGGTGCCCGCATCCAGCCTAAAAACGGCTTTTTGGACGGGTTCTGCCAGTTCTTTGGCGGCGTGCGCCGCGCACAGGGCCACGGACACGGGTTCCGTGCATCCCATGGCGGGATAGACTTGGTATTTAAGTACTTCTTTTAGTAAATTCATTATATTTTCCCGTTGGCTTTTAAGCTGTAGTGCGACCCTTTGCCTACGATAATATGGTCATGCACCGATATGCCGAAGAGTTCCGCCGCGCGGATAACTTCCCGCGTGAGCGTAATGTCGTCCTGCGACGGGGACGCATCCCCGGACGGATGATTGTGAACCAGTATAATGGCCGACGCTTTGGCTAACAGCGCGCACTCCACAATTTTGCGCGGCGTAACGGCCACCCGGTCAATGAGTCCCGACGCTACAATTTCCGTATTGATAATCGTGTTCCGCACGGACAGATAAATAATTTCCAAACATTCTTCTTTCTTGCCGGATAAAGACGCCTGGCAATACTCAATTACGTTTTGGGGCGTGCGAATAGCGACGCGTTCTTTTACTTCGTCAAACATGTATTTTTTGAAGATTCCCCGGATTAATTTTAAGAAAATCGCCGTTCCTCGCCCCACGCCTTCCGTTTTTTCCAGTTCTTCGGGCGTTGCGTCCAATACGGCGGAAAGAGAGCCGAAGCGTTTTAACAGTGCCCAGGCGATGGGTTTCGTGTCCCGCCGGGCGACGGAATAAGTCAGCAAAAGCTCTAAGGCTTCATGGTCCAGAAACGAGTCCAACCCGGACGAAGCGAATTTTTCCCGGATGCGTTCACGATGGCCGATGTAAGAGGGGTTTCTTTTGTTTGACATAATACAATTCTACTTTTTTATTATACCGTTTTTAATGCTACAATAGGTATAATCAAAACGCCGTAAGGCGAAGGGGGAAGCATGAAAAATATTGCAGTAATCGGGGGAGGCCCCGCGGGCTATCCGGCGGCGTTAAAAGCCGCTGCGCTGGGGGCCAAAGTTACTTTAATCGAAAAAAACAAACTGGGCGGCGTGTGCCTAAACTGCGGATGTATTCCGTCCAAGTCTTTGTTGGACGCGGCGCACCGTTTTCAAACCGCGCGCGGTGTAAGCGCGCTGTGTACGGAAGAAAGCCCCGCTTTTTCCGGTGCGCCGGATTGGCGGAAAATACAAGCGCGCACGCAAGCCGCCACGCGCAAACTGACGCAGGGGATTGGGTTCCTCTTAAAGAAAGCGGGCGTGGAAGTTCTGCAGGGCACCGCTTCTTTTAAGGACGAGCATACGCTTTTTGTGCAAACCGCCGAAGGGGAACGCGAGCTTTCGTTTGACGGCGTGATTCTGGCCGCCGGGTCGGAGGCGTTTTTGCCGCCGCCGTTTGACGCCTTGAGAGGCCAAATTTACGACAATTCCACCATTTTCGACATGCCTTCTCTGCCCAAAAGCATGATTATCGTGGGCGGCGGCGTCATCGGGTGCGAATTTGCCGATTTGTTAAGCGCGCTTGGCGTGGAAGTTTCCGTCGTGGAAATGCAGCCGCGCATCCTGCCGCTGGAAGACGAAAGCGCGGCGCGCGCGCTTTTTCAGGCCTTGTCCAAACGCGGCGTAAAATTTTATTTGGGCCAAAGCGCGGCCGCAGCCGAAAAGACGGACGGCGTATTTAAAATTACGCTTTCGGACGGGCAGGTTTTAACGTCCGAAGCCGTACTGGCGGCCATCGGGCGCAGTGTGGATTTAAGCGCGCTTAAAATGGAAAACATCGGCGTGGAATGGACGCGCAAAGGCGTGAACGTAAATCCGCAGACCTTACAGCTTAAAAACGATATTTACGCCGCGGGTGACGTAAACGGCCTCTGCCAGCTGGCGCACGCCGCTACGCGCCAAGGCGAGGTGGCCGCTTCCAATTTGTGCGGCGTTCCCGCACAGTACGATAACAACGCCGTTCCGCGCGCCGTTTACACTACGCCGGAAATCGCTTCAGCCGGGCTTACCAAAGCCACCGCAGAGGCAAAGGGGATTGCCGTCAAAACGCACAAAGCATTTTTGATGGCCAACGGCCGCGCCGTGGCGCAGGACCAAACGGAAGGATTTTTTGAAATCATCAGCGACGCTTCCTCCGGCCTGGTTTTGGGCGGGACGCTGGTCGGCGCGTGTGCGTCCGAACTGGTGCATGTTTTAAGCGTGGCGCTGGCCGCCAAAATGACGGTTTCCCAGCTTAAAGAAGTGATTTTTGCGCACCCCACATTTGCCGAATCCATCGGGGAGGCGCTCGCCAGATGACCTCTTTTGGCGTAGTACTCGTCCGCCCGCGCGACCCCAATAATATCGGGGCCGCGGCGCGGGCGATGGGCAATTTCGGGCTGTCCGACTTGCGCGTGGTGGACCCTTATCCGCCCGTCTGGCGCGAAGCCGTCAGCGCGGTGGGCGTAAGCGATATTTTGCAAAACGCCCGCAAGTTCGAAACGCTGGACGACGCGCTTGCCGATACGCATTTTTCTTTGGCGGCCACCGCGCTTAAAAACCGCCGCGCGGAGCAGGAAATTGTTACGCTTCCGCGGTTGAATGAGCGTTTGGAAACGGCTCCGGCGGGGCTTACCGCGTTGGTGTTCGGGAACGAAAAAAGCGGCCTGTCGGGTGAAGACATCGCCCGCTGCGACGCTATTTTAAATATCCCCACTTCCGCCAAACAGCCGTCCATTAATTTGGCGCAGGCGGTGATTTTATCGTGTTACGAACTTTCCCGCCGGGCGGATTTTGAGCCGCTTCGCACGCCGGGCGCGCAAGAAGAACCGCCTACGGACGCGCAGAAAGAAATTTTTATCGCCGCCGCTGAAACGCTGTGCGAAAAAACGGCCTTGCGCGCGGATTTGACGGTTTTCCAGCGCAAAGCGTTTCTGCGCCATGCGCTCGCGCGTCATCCGCTGGGCAAAGACCAGTTGTTTTTCCTTAAAAAACTGGCGGAAAAAATTAACGCGCTTTTGCCGTAATTTGCCAGTCAAAGGGCTTATATTTTGTTAAAATATAACTAATACGCAAAGGGGGCCGTTATGCGCATGGACTATAACATTCTCGTCATCAATCCGGGTTCTACCTCGGATGATATTGGCTACTACCGGGGTGAAAAACCCGTTTTTGAAGTCACCGTGCGCTATTCTCTTACCGATTTGGAACCCTACGAAGGCAAAAACGTCACCGAGCAGCTGCCGCTGCGCCGCAAACTGATTTTGGATTACCTGCTGGACCATAAAGTACCGCTCGAGGAAATCGACGCGGTCATCGGCCGCGGCGGATTTATCCGCTCCGTGGAAGGCGGCGTCTACGCCGTCAACGATAAAATGATTCAGGATTTGGAAACCGGCCGCTACGGCGGGATTCACCCCAGCAACCTGGGGGGGATTCTGGCGCGCGAAATCGCGCAGTACGCCGGATGCCCCAGTTTTATCGCCAACCCGGTGGTGATTGACGAACTCCAGCCTGTGGCCCGCTATTCGGGCATGCCGGAAAACCCGCGCATTTCCATTTTTCACGCGCTCAGCCAAAAACGCGTGGCGCGTTTGATTGCCGATAAATTGGGCAAGCCGTATGAAGAAGTAAACTGTATCGTCTGCCACGGCGGCGGCGGGATTACCGTCGGCGCACACCGCAAAGGCAAGGTGGTGGACGTCAACAACGGCTACGAGGGCGACGGCCCCATGACCCCGCAGCGAAGCGGCTGTACGCCGGGCGCGGGGCTCGTGCAAATGTGCTTTTCGGGTAAGTATACGCTGCGCGACATGCGTTTAAAAATGCGCGGCAAAGGCGGCCTTGTTGCTTATACGGGTACGTCCGACGTCAAAGATTTGGAAGAATTTATCCGCACCGGGGAAAAACGCCCCGGCTCGCTCATCACCTGCACGCAGGAAGAAGCCAAACTGGCCGAAGACGCCATGATTTACCAAATCTCCAAGTATATCGGCTCCATGGCCGTGGTGCTGGAGGGGCATGTGGACTTTATCGCGCTGACGGGCGGCCTTATGTACAGTAAATATATCCCGCAGGAAATCGGCCGTTACGTGGGCTGGATTGCGCCGATGTACGTATTCCCAGGCAGCGAAGAAAAGGACGCGCTCCGCGTCGCCGCGCGCCGCGCGCTCATGAACCCGAAAATCGTGCAGGAATACGCATAAAATTTATTTTATTATCAGCAGTAAGGAGAAAAAAATGAAATTCACAAGTTTTGCGGATTTGATTAACCAGGTTAAAGGCAAATCGAACCGCGTCGTCGTTCCGGGCGCCAACAACAAAGAAGCCCTGGAAGCCATTAAAATGGCCGATGAAAACGGCCTTATTTCCCACGGGATTTTAATCGGCCCCATCGCCGCCGTAAAAGAAATGGTGGCCGCCGCCGGGCTGGATGAAAGCAAATTCGAATTTATCGATTGCGAAGACGTCCCCACCATGTGCAAACTGGCCGTGGACCAAATTTTGGCCGGCAAAGGCGACTTTTTGATTAAAGGCCTCGTCGACACCAAATACTACATGAAAGCGATTCTTAACAAAGAAGCCCACCTGGTGCCGGAAGGAGCGCTTTTGTCGCACTTTGTGCTTTTCAGCACGCCCAAATACAAAAAACCGTTTGCCGTGACCGATTCCGCCGTCGTTATCGCGCCGACCTTGGAACAGAAAGCCAAAATCATTCAAAACGCGGTAAACACCATGCACAAACTCGGCCTGGAAAACCCGAAAGTCGCCTGCGTGTGCCCGGTTGAAAAAGTAAACGAAAAAATCCCCTCCACCGTGGACGCCGCCGCGCTGGCGCAAATGAACGCCGAAGGCAAAATCACCGGCTGCACCGTGGAAGGCCCGTACGATTTGTACATTTCCCTGTCCGCCGAAAAAGCGGCCGAAAAAGGCATCAAAGGCAAAACTGTGGCCGGCGACGCCGACATCTTGATGCTGCCGGACTTGGACGCGGCCAACCCGCTCTACAAAGCGCTCGCTTTCTTCGGCGACCATATGGAAGCCGCGGCGGTACTCGTGGGCCCGAAAATCCCGGTCATTTTGCCGTCCCGCGCCGATGACCCGAAAGTAAAGCTCAACGCCATCGCGCTTTGCTCTTATTTGAAAGATCAAAAATAAACCTTACCGGGGCGGTGAATAACCGCCCCGCTTCTTGTACGCCGCCAACCTTTCGGCCGGAACAAATAAAAGGTTTTTGTGCATGAAAAACGCGATTTTAAATTTTTTAAACCAAAATTACCGCCGCTATCATGATGTGCTGTTTTACGTGCTGACGTTGGCGGTCATCGCGGTTTCCACCGCGTTTGCGCTCCACGTAACCCGCCATAAAAACGAACTGGAACGCGAAAACCTGCGCACGCGCGAAATCCCGGTGATGGAATATACCGTCGGCCGCAAGCCGGTGTATGTGGCGCTGCAGGAGGCGGGGCTGTCCAACCAAACCGTAGCGCAAATCGTATCCAAATTATCCACGGTGGCCGATACGCGCAAACTGCAAAAGAACGACGTTTATTCCGTGTCCGTGGAAGGCGGCCAATTTGTACTTTTGGTGCTGACGCAGGGTTTTAAACGCTATTATGTGGCCAATGTGGAAGGAGCGTTGGTGGCGGGTGTGAGCGACGTGGAAATCAAAACGCGCATTAAAACCGCCGCGGGCAAAATTAAGGGGTCGTTGTTTAATTCCATGTTGGGCGAAGGGCTCCAGGTTCCGCTTATCTTGGATTTTACGGACGCGTTTTCCTGGACCATCGACTTTAATACCGATACCCGCAACGGCGACGAATACACCGCCCTGTGGGAAGAAAATTATACCGCTTCCGGCGAAATCACCAGCCAGGATTTGCTGGCCGCCAGCTATAAAGGTATCTACGGCACCACGTACGCGTTTTATTTTGAAGACGATTTTTACGACGAAACGGGCAAGATGAGCAAAAAAATGTTCTTAAAATCGCCCATCAGTTTCCGCAATTACCGCATTTCGTCGCGCTTTTCGTACGGAAGACTGCACCCTATTTTAAAAATCCGCCGCCCGCATTTGGGCATCGATTACGCCGCCCCGACGGGAACCCCGGTTCAGGCGGTGGCGGACGGAACCGTCAAGTTTGCGGGTAAAAAAGGGGGATTCGGCAACTTTGTGGAAGTCAAACACGCCAACGGTTATACCACGATGTACGGCCACTTAAAAAGTTACGGCAAAGGAGTAAAGGCCGGGGCCAAAGTAAAACAGGGGCAGACGGTAGGCTATGTGGGCAGCACGGGGCTTTCCACGGGGCCGCACCTGGATTTCCGCATTAAAGAAAAGAATAAATTTGTAGACTTTTTAAAGATGAAAAACCGCAACTCCGCGGTGCGCGACGTACCCAAAGACAAGCGCGAAGAATTTGAAGAATTAAAAGTGCTATACTTAAAGGAATTAGACGCGGCCAAACAGTCAGCCCAACCGGCCGCGCCGGAGGAATCCCATGAAGCATAAAAAAATCGCTCTTACCGGCGGCCCCAACAGCGGTAAGACGACGGCTCTTTCCGTTTTAAAGGAAACGTTCGGCCCGCAGGTGGAACTGGTGCGCGAAGCCGCCACGCTGATTTTCAGCGGCGGGTTCCCGCGCAAAGACAACAGCCGCCCGCATATCGAAGCGGCCCAGCGCATTATTTTCTTTGCCACGAAACAGATGGAAAGTCTGGCGGAAAAATCGTCCGACGCCCAGCTGATCGTGTGCGACCGCGGCACCGTGGACGCGGCCGTTTACTGGCCCGACGGCGCGGAAGCGTTTTTCAAACATATGGGCACCACGCTGGACGCGGAACTGGCCCGTTACGACGCGGTACTCCACCTTTCCCCGCCGTCCAACCCGGCGTTTTACCAGTCCACCCACGTGCGTACGGAAAATTTGGACGAAGCGTTCGCCATTGACCGCAGAATCTTAAAAATTTGGGAGCGTCACCCCAACCGCATGGTCATCGGCGGTACGGAACACTTTTTTGAGAAAGCGGAAGCCATCAAAAATTTTGTAGAAAAAATTATTAAAGGATAACTTATGAAAAAAATCGTTTTAACCGGCGGCCCCAGCGGCGGCAAAACTACGGCTCTTTCCATTTTAAAGGAAACGTTCGGCAATAAAATCGCCCTCGTGCAGGAAGCCGCTACGCTGATTTACAGCGGCGGGTTCCCGCGCAAAGACAACAGCCCCGTGCATATCGAACACGCGCAGAACATTATTTTCTATACCGTCCACCAGCTGGAAGAACTGGCGGAAAAAACGTCCGACGCCAAAGTAATGGTGTGCGACCGCGGCTCCATCGACGGCGCCGTTTACTGGCCGCACGGGCCGGAAAACTTTTTTGAGGCGATGGAAAGCTCGCTGGAAGCGGAACTTGCCCGGTACGACGCGGTGATTCACCTTTCCCCGCCGCCGGAAAAAGATTTCTACCAGGCCACCAACGTCCGCACCGAAAACTTGCAGCAGGCGTTTGAAATCGACGACAAAATTTTAAAAATTTGGGAGAAACACCCCAACCGTTTGGTAGTCCCGCGGGAAAAACATTATTTTGAAAAAGCGGAAATTATCAAGAATTTCGTGGAACAGTTAGTTTCCAAATAATTACAGGAGTTTGAAATGATCTGGAACCCTTTTAAAAAGAAAGACGAACCGGCCGCCGTGAGCGGCAAGCCCGGTAAAAAAGAATCTATCGAGGAACGCATCGAGCGCGAGCTGGATTCGCTTCCGGCCATGATTAAAGGGAAATTGAAGGACCCGGAAATCAAAAAACGCTTTATCGACATTGCCAAACGCATGGAAAAAGACGGCGTGGACTTTAAAAGCATCCGCCAAATGAAAAAGTGGATGAAAGACCACGAAGCCGAACTCCGTGCCGAACAGCCCGGCGCGCCCGCCAAAGTGGAAACGGTGGTACACGAAGGGCCGAAAATCGGCCGCAACGATCCGTGCCCGTGTGGGAGTGGGAAGAAGTATAAAAAATGCTGTGGGGCCGGTAAGTAACGGCTGATAGTAACTTTAGATTAGCGCACGAACCGCAAAGAAAATCTCTTTGCGGTTCGTTGCTTTAAGGATAAACAATTTTCCATATTTGGCTAATTTTGCGTTCCCTTGCCACTCGGCGTACCTAACAGAGAAGGCGGCCCGCAGGGTGTCGGGCAACTGGCAACGTAAATTTAGCGCAAATCTGATTTAGCAGTCGAAGTGACATAATGTTATTCCATACTGCACGGCATGTCATTCCCGAGGTTGCAGTCGGGAATCTGTTGTTATAAAAAAGGAGTAGATCCCCGACAGAAACCCTCGGGGATGACATCTTTTTAATTCCCGCTCTTAGTCCTGTTTATAAAAAGCGTCCGAAACGGAAAAGGCGTTTTATTTGTTTGAGCGG
>JAUNWB010000403.1 GCA_030540535.1 Elusimicrobiales bacterium | reverse complement strand
GGAGGTTACATAAGGTCTGCGCAAGCCGGTCGTCCGTTCTGCGCGAAACCATCGTCTGTCCTGTCAGTCCTTGCGCAACGCCTCGAAAAAGCCCCCCAAGCGGCCGCCGCCCGCCCGCCAAGGTGTTGCTGGGAATCAGGAAAGGAGGGGCTTCAGGCGCCGAGGGTGCCGATAGGCACCACGTGGAGGTTATCTCCCGGACGGTAGAAGGGTTGTGGGAAGACCCCCACGAGCACCATCTTGAAGGCCAGGCGTTGACGTGTGCTCTCCGCGAGGGCGTTTTCGAGCGCGTTGAGGCTTTTGGCGCCATCGTCAATGCCTGCCCCGCTGAGTTTCACTTCAATGAGGCCATATTTTCCATTGGGGAGGCGCACAATGGCATCGCACTCCAGGCCGTTCCGATCGCGATAGTGATAGACGCATCCTCCGAGGGCCTCGGCATAGACGCGCAGGTCGCGCACAGCAAGGTTCTCGAAGAGGAGGCCCATGGTTTCGAGGTCGTTGAGGAGGTCATCGGGGCTCAGGGCGAGGGCGGCCGCGCCAATGGAGGGGTCGGAGAAGTAACGGGTGGGCGAGGTGCGGATGGCTGTCTTGGAGCGGAGGTTGGGATTCCAGGTGGCGACCTCTTCAATGACGAAGATGCGCCGTAGGGCGTTGAGATAGGCCTCCACCGTGTCATCGGAAAGGGAGGTATCTTCGTAGGCCTCGATGTCCCGACGCAGGGTCTGACGATTCAGGTGCGCCCCGAGCCCACGCGTATAGGCCCGCAGAAGACTGCGCGCGCGTTCCGGGTGACGCGAGACGTTGTCGACGCGTGAGACATCTTCGGAGACCACAAGGTCCACATAATCGCGCGCCACACGGAGGGCCGCATCGCCTTGGAGATTCACCACCGCCTGCGGCCAACCGCCCCGGCAAATCGTACGCGCCAGATCGCGCAGCCCCAAAGGATTCTCCACCTGCGGCAAGGGCGCCCCCGAAAAGAGTCCGCTCAGGGACACAGATCCATTCGACTCGCCGGATTCCACCAGGGTCATTGGGTGCATCAGCAGCCGCGAAAAACGCCCCGCCCCCGAATGGGCCACTTCCGAACGATCCGCCGGGACAGCCGAGCCTGTGAGGATAAATTGCCCCACCTCGCCACGGCGATCCACCTCATAGCGCACCGCATCCCACAAGGTCGGCGCCAATTGCCACTCATCAATCAACCGAGGCACGGCCCCCGTCAGCAACAACGAGGCATCCGTCTTCGCCAGCAATTGGTTATTTGCGCGCGTTGCAGGGTTCTGCATCTCCAGCACACTCCCCGCAAGCTGAAGCGCCGTTGTGCTCTTGCCGCACCACTTCGGCCCCTCAATCAACACGGCCCCGGCCGAGGCCAACCTCAGCCGTAATTGCGCATCTGCCAGTCGCTCACGGTATGTTTTCATCAAACCTCCATCAATCAATGCCTTACTATAACACATCCCCTCCCGCCCTGTCAAGAAACCCGAGATTTGGCAGACTTTCATTCCGAGATTTGACGCGATTCTGACCCGAGATTTGGCAA
>JAUNWB010000402.1 GCA_030540535.1 Elusimicrobiales bacterium | reverse complement strand
TCCATCAGCACCACGTCGGAGCTTCTAAACCCCGCCACTTCGTAGTCAAAGGACGCATATCCCTTGGAGACGGATTTTAATTTGTTGTAGAAATCAATCACCATTTCGCCCATCGGCATTTCGTACTTGATAATTACGCGCTGGTTGGACAAATGGTCCATATTCATAAACACGCCGCGTTTATCTTTTAAAAGCGTCATCACGCCGTCCATAAATTCCACAGGCGTAACAATCGTAATGTGGATGACGGGCTCCTTGATGTCGATGATATCGCCGTGCGGGGGGAAGTTGGCCGGGTTATCGATAATTTTGTACCCCGGGTCGTCCGGCGCGTCCGGCAAAGCGGCCAGTTCCTGCGAATGGGATTTGCGCGGTGTAAATTTAACGTGATACACCACGTTGGGGCTGGTGGCGATGAGCGATAAATTAAATTCGCGCTCCAACCGTTCTTTTACGATTTCGATATGTAAAATCCCCATAAATCCCAGGCGGAACCCAAAGCCCAACGCCTTGGACGTTTCGCTTTGGTAGTGGAAAGACGAGTCGGATAAATTCAGTTTTTCCAGTGCCTTGCGCAGCAGCGGAAAATCGGTCGTTTCCACCGGGAAGATACTGGCGAATACGACGGGTTTCGCGTCCTCATACCCGGGGAGTGCTTCTTGCGCGGGCCGTTCGGCCAGCGTAACGGTGTCGCCCACTTTTACTTGGTGAATGTCTTTAATCCCGGCGACTAAATAGCCCACTTCTCCGGCAGAAAGTTTATCGCACTTGTGGAGTTGTTTGGGCGTCATAAAACCGATTTCTTCGGTTTTGTACGACGCGCCGGAAGACATAAACTGAATCGTCTGACCCGGTTTGACGGAGCCGTCCACAATGCGGATGTACATAATTACGCCGCGGAACGGGTCGTAATACGAGTCGAAAATCAACGCGCGCAGGGGAGCTTCCGGGTCGCCCTGCGGGGCGGGAACGTCCGAAATAATACGGTCGAGCAGGTGTTCAATGCCCATGCCGGTTTTGGCGCTGACGCGTTCGGCTTCAATGGGGTCGCGCAGAATGTCCCATAATTGTTCTTCCGAAGCGTCCGCGTCGGACTGGGACAAATCCACTTTGTTCATTACGGGAATAATTTTAAGACCCAAACTTTGCGCCAAATGCGCGTGTGCCACCGTCTGCGCTTCCACGCCTTGCGACGCGTCTACCAAAAGCAGCACGCCCTCGCATGCGCGCAGGGAGCGGGCTACTTCGTAGGAAAAGTCCACATGGCCGGGAGTGTCGATTAAGTTTAAAATGTAGTCTTTATACTGAATGCGCACGGCTTTGGCTTTGATGGTAATGCCGCGCTCGCGTTCGAGGTCCATGCCGTCGAGCAGCTGGGCCTGCATTTTGCGTTTCGGTACGGTGCCGGTATCTTCCAGAATACGGTCCGAAAGGGTGGTTTTGCCGTGGTCGATATGCGCCACGATGGAAAAGTTACGAATCTTCATGTTTGTCGTTCTGCTCTATTAAATTGCGGATGTCCGCCGAACTGCCCATGAGTAACGCCGCTTGGGC
>JAUNWB010000401.1 GCA_030540535.1 Elusimicrobiales bacterium | reverse complement strand
ATCAAGTTGTTAAGTCCCAGATTGGTCTGATATACGTTCCCGACCAAATTCGTATTGTAATATTTTTGCAGTTCCTCTCTGCATGTTGAGAAACAGGGATGAAGGTGCAGCAGAATGCCATGCTCCGCGCAGTATGCATAAATGGGATGAAATTCCTCCGCATCCAGGTGCATGTCATTGATCATGGGAGCAATTCCCAGCGCGTTCAGGCCCAGCTTCTCGTGTGCCCTGCGCAGTTCTTCCAGTGCTATCACCGGATCTTGCATGGGAATATCCGCCATGCCCCGAAACCTATCCGAATGTACGGCGCAGAAATCGGCTACCCAATCATTGCTCATGCGGGCAATTTCAAGACACGCCTCAGCATCGATCCAATAGTAGTAGGCGTTTGGTACGATAGACAGGACCGCCATATCGATCTTCATCTTATCCATGTCGGCAATTTTTGCCTCATAGTCGTAATACTCCCGGAAAACAGGGTACATACTGCCAGCATGATCGACAATAAACTTCTTTCCGCCCCTCTCCACCACTTCCGAATTAAGCCGGCTTCCATGTTTGCAGATGTACTCAATGACCGTATCCGGCAGAAAATGATTATGTGTATCGATTTTCATATTTCTCATTCTCCTAATAAGGGGGAAATTTCAAAGAAATCACTGACGCAGCTTTGCCGAGCGGTTATTGATAATCAGCACTCCCAGCAGCACCAACCCCTGAATAAATGTTCTCGCGCCGGCGGGCATATTAAATGCCAGCAGGACGCTGTTGAGGAGCGTCAGAACGATCGCGCCCATGACACTACCCACGAAACTGCCCACACCGCCCGCAGCGTGAGTACCGCCAATGATAACGGCGGCCATCGCCTGCATAGGATATTCAGCAGTCATGTCGATATGGACCAAGCCAGTGTAACCAGCCAGTAAGACGCCGCCAGCCGCCGCCATCGCAGCGCTGATTCCATAAACGCCTACTGCTATAGCGGCTACAGGGATGCCATTCAGCCGGGCCGCCTGACGGTTATTTCCAGTCAGCTGCAGCATCAAGCCAAATTTGCTTTTTGTCAGCATCACTTGAAGCAGAATCATCACCGCTGCCACAAGCAGCGTCATTTTCCGAAAAGGCTCCACTACTACATCATTAAGTGCAACCAGTTTCGCGGGCAAGTCAACCGTCAGCTGTGATCTGGTCACCAAAATGCAGAACCCTGTCACCAGGCCATTCATAGCCATCGTCATGACCAGCGCCGGAATCTTCAAAAAATATACGCCGATACCGTTGACGCATCCGATCAAAGCGCCAATCACCATAACAACAAGGAAACTCACGACCAAGGATTCCTTGCCGCCAACCCGCAGATTCGGCCCGATCATGGCTCCGACAATCATCAGCGATCCCGTGGAAAGGTCCAAGCCGCTGTCACCTGCCGTGATAACAAAAGTCACGCCCATGGCCACAGTAGCCAAAACACTGGCACGTAGTAAAATTGCGCCAATGTTGTTGGCATTCATAAAGCCATCTATCAAAATGGCGCTAATCAACCCCAGGGCGATGAT
>JAUNWB010000400.1 GCA_030540535.1 Elusimicrobiales bacterium | reverse complement strand
AAGACGTAACCGCTTGGCGCGTCAACCATATGCCATATAAGTACAATTTGAAACTGTCATATGAACCGAACAGCACAATCACCTGCCAGGCCGATACGCTTTCCGGCATGCGCGTGTGCGAAAAAATAAACCCAAAATAAACAAGGCGGATGAATGTTCAATAAACGGCCGATACCGCTTGTTTTAAAAAAATATCTTAATTTTAAAGGAGAAAAATATGTATGCAGGGTTTTGGAAACGCGTCGCGGCGTATTTGATTGATTACGTGTTGGTAATGGTTTGCAACTACCTCATCGCTTTTTTTATAGGTTTCTCGGCGGCAAAATTATTGAATCTGCAAACAGACGACGTTCCGCACGCAGTAGCGCTGGCGGCACTGCTTATTGTCTTAGGGTTTGTGTTGGTATATTACGTCTATGCGGAATCTTACCCTAGGCAGGCCACCGTCGGAAAGCGGATAATGGGCATAAAAGTAACGGACGAACACGGCCGCCGTATTTCGTTTTGGCGCTCGCTCGGGCGGCGTGCGGCTATGGCGATATCTTCGTTTACGTTTCTTATCGGATATATGATGTGCGGATGGACTGCTCGCAAACAATGCCTGCACGATAAAATCGCGGGTTGTTTGGTGGTGGATAAAAACTACGTTCCCGGTCAGCAGTCCGCCACCGCGACGCGCAAAATGCCCGTGTGGGCCATTCTGCTTTGCTGCGTACCCGCAGGGATGTTTCTTTTGGGCATTTTAGCCGCCTTATTTTTACCCTCGTTTATGAAAGAGGCGGAAACCAGCCGCGCTACTGCGATAGCCAGAGAAATGCAACAAATTTCAAACCGCCAATTAATTCAGCGTATGGAAACGGGCCGATACACCCAAGATTGGGAAAATATTTTGGCCCGGCCGCCCGCCCACACGACAGACGCGTACTGCATGGACGGCCCCCAAATTTCCAATCCGCAAGACAGGTACGAAAGCTGCGGCGGCAAAAGAACCTGGGTGCTTGTATTGGGAGCTAAGGAAGTAACGGCGTGGCGGACCCATGCGTGGAAATACCGTATTGTAATGCCGTACGAAACCCGGAGTCCCGAATGTCAAACGGAAGCCCCGGAGCTTCGCGCCTTCTGTAAAAAATTCAATACGTCGTGGAAAGGGCAAAACCGGCGGCCGCAATAAGCGCACGCGGCAAATGAATTTAGCAGGCAAATGGCCCGGGAGCATACAGCGTAAAAGTTTGGTATAATAAAGTAAGCGTTCGTTAGCCCGCCACTCGGTGAACGCGTGAAATGGAGAGGTGTGTGAGTGGTTGAAACAGCAGGTCTCGAAAACCTGTAAACCGCAAGGTTTCGAGGGTTCAAATCCCTCCCTCTCCGTAGAAATTTAAAACCCCGCCGAAAGCGGGGTTTTTGATTTCTAAAGAGAGAGTGGAGCGGCATAAACTGCTTTATGCCGCGTCGGGATTTGAAAGCCGGAGCTTTATGCGAGTTTTGCCGTCAGGCAAAGGCGAGCATGGCGAGGCGGGGCCGCGAGCGCCGAGGGTCAACGAGGCGACTTGTGGCCAACT
>JAUNWB010000399.1:1116-1560 GCA_030540535.1 Elusimicrobiales bacterium | reverse complement strand
GTGTGCTTTCAATCAGCTCACATTCTGCTTTTACAAGTTCTTTGTCCAATGCTCCGAAAACTGTCATTTTTCTTTCAAAGAACATTGAGGGCTTGCAAACATAATCAGTAGCCCATTTTTCTGTATCCTTACAGATTACCGCTTCGGATTTTTCAATCAGATTTTTTCTGTACGCTTCAACGTCAAACAAATCAAAACCGTCAATTTCAAGGCAGTAATTGAGTAAATCAAGATAACACCTTGCGGTGTGCATTTCAATTTCCTGTTTATCCATAAATTCCTCTACAGCCTTAATGACGATTTTTTCGGCTGTCTTATAAATTGAGGAATCCTTTTCGGCAAAGCGGAGAATAAAGCCTGCAAGACTTACAGTCGGATTGTCGTCGGGAACGCCTCTGTCGTTCGGACATTCCCACCAGATTGCGTGTGGAAAGCTGTTGTTGC
>JAUNWB010000399.1:0-1106 GCA_030540535.1 Elusimicrobiales bacterium | reverse complement strand
ACCATTTGCCGTTTTCAAAATTCTTTCCGCTTGCAAGGTATCTGAGTATGCTTTTTATAATCGGGTGTTCTTTGTCGCAAAATTCTATTTCGTACAGACGCTGAGTTGCCGCCCACGTTGCAACGGGATTTGATTTTGTGTTCCAGTTATCGGGCTCAAGCGCATATGCAAAGCCGCCGTCTTCGTTCTGATAAAATGAAAGGATTTTCAGAACCTCATCAGCACTTCCGTTTTCAAAATGGTATTTCCACAGCGCAAGGTCAAGCGGTCTTGCATTTCTGTAAACAAAGCCTTTGGATTTTTCAAATATAGTCATAATTAAACCTCCTTTTTAACTTAATTATAGTTTGAATGATAGGTTATGTATTGTAAAAATGCGACATTATTTAATTACAGAATCTCGTGCCTGATTTAGTGAAACACCGTGATACTTTTTAAAATCATTGAGCAAGTGCGCTTGGTCGCAGTACCCGAATTTTTCAACCGAATCAAAAATATTGAAATTTCGCTTTATACAATCCTGCCATAACATCTGATAGCGTATTAAGTTTATCATCTGCTTGGGCGAAACACCTGTGCTTTCAAGGAATTTTCGTTCGAGCTGTCTTTTGCTGATATATGAGAAGTCAGACAAATCTTTTACGCTTAGATTTCCGTTGCTTTTAATTATACAATAAAGAGAATTCATAATATCGCTGTTTATACGGTTAGTATTCAGTTTGCTTAAAAGATATTTTTCAGCAATTACGGTACGCTCATAAAAGCTGTTTGCCAAAAAAATTTTTTCTTTAAGTCCCTCTGAAAAATCCAAAAAATACGCTTCAATATCTGTAAACGCGTTAAGAACGCCACGCATACTCTCGTCAGAAAACAAAATAACGCTCCATGCATAAAATCTGATTCCGAAACAAAAATTATCGCTCTCAATCGTTATAAATGATGAGTTGTTTATACCGCAAAAGTGGCTGTTGAGTTGATTTGTTGCAGTATTTGCAGTTATAATTATGTCCATACACACATCGGGAATAACACGAGTTCTGTTGAATTTATCGCCTGTGTGATTTATTCTGTTGTATTTACTTCCCCAAAAGCACCTTATGTACGGC
>JAUNWB010000398.1 GCA_030540535.1 Elusimicrobiales bacterium | reverse complement strand
TCGCCGCGTTCGGACGAAGAAGCCACAAAATCCACCTTGGAAGAATTGATAAGAGCGCGCTGCATTTCTTCAATAAATACGGCGGTATTGATATGCTCCATGGTGTTGTTGGTTACGGTGCCGACGATTACCGTCGGTTCTTTGCCGTAACGGGTGGTAAATTTGGAATACCAGCCGCTTTGCAGGCAGTCGGTAATCATTTCCTGCGCCACCATTTGCGCGTCGGTATCGTTCCAGCCGCCGCCCACGTCTTTTACCAAGTTGGTTTCCACGCGTTTAACGCTGGGAGAACAAGCAAACAAAAACGGCAATACAAGCAACCCCGCTAATGCTTTTTTCATAGTAATAGCTCCTAATTAATAATTTATTTTATCCTATCAAATTTTAATGGGAAAGGAACCGTTGATTCCTTCGCAAATATGGCGCCCGGCATCGGAATCGCCCGCGTGCGAGCAGTCCGCACGGCCTTCGTCCAAATAAAACTCCAGCCATTTGGGAAAGCGCACATGGGACGCTTTCAGTACGCCCCCTTCCTGCGTAAACAAATACTCCCCGCACAAAAGAGCTTTGCCCGCTTCCTGCAACGTGCAGTAAGCCAGTTCTTCCGGCAAATCCAAACGGGAAAAATCCTGCGTATACGTTCCGTGCGCCTGTTTATAAGCGGCCTGGGCAAACGCCAGCGCGCCGCCGCGGTTGAGCGCGGTGCGGCCTTCGGAAATATTTTTGTGTTTTTGGTACTGGGGCAGCCCCAAAGCAAGGCCAAAGCCAAACAAAATAATCAAAGCGAACATAAACGTGTGCATGGAACCGCGTTTGGAAAGAAGCATAGATTCTCCTTACAAGTAATTTTTTATATTGTAGCAAAACCCGTCAATGATAAGGGAACAAACCCGGGTGAATGCGCCGCAGCCGCGTAATATACACCAGTTTCCCCCGGCGGTACGTTTTTTTAATAACCGGGGCTAAAATAATCAAACATACCGCGCCGATAATAAGCCCTAACCCGCACGCCAGGCTGTGCGTAAAAGGTTCCCCGAATACAAATACGCCAATCAGCATGGCGGTAACGGGCTCAAACGCGCCGAGTACGGCGGAAAAAGTGGAACCTATACTCTTAATTGCATACACCAAAGACCAGTTGGAAACCACTGTCGGAATAAGCGCAAGCAAACACAAATTAATCCCCGCCGCCGCGCCGGAAACCGGCTGTAAGCCGCCGTTAAAAAGCGCAAAAAAGAAAAACGTCAGCGCGTCAAACAAAAACACGTAAAACGTCAGTTTCCACGCGCCCATATTTTTGACGCAGGACTGGTTCACCCCCACGATATATAACGCGTAAGACAGCGCAGAACCCACTTCAATCAACACGCCTTTTAACTGCACGCCCTGCGCCGAACCCGCGCCGGATAAAAGCGCCACGCCCGCCAAAGCGAGCAGAATGGCAGAAAAAGTAAAACAAGAAAACTTTTCGCCAAAGAAAAACACCATCAGAAGCGCCACAAAAACGGGATACAGGAAGATAATGGTAGTGGCCACTCCGCTGGGGAGATAATTATATCCCCA
>JAUNWB010000397.1 GCA_030540535.1 Elusimicrobiales bacterium | reverse complement strand
GTATGCAGGAAGTCGAGGACTACCATCTGAATGGTAAGGAAATAGGCGGATTACCATTTGTAAAAAGTGTTGTCAGCATATCTCCTGTCCTGACACAAATCATAGATTCAATCGCCTATTTGACTTACACACCCGAAAGTACCCAAGGTTATCATCCACTAATCATTAGTATAAGCGATGAAACGGACAGCCTTGCCTATGTTTACAACGAAACGTGGGAGCAACCGACAGAATATGAATGTATGAATGCCGTCATGCCTGTTGAAATGTGCACATGGACATCAAATACGAGCCCATTGCCACCATTGAATGATGTTGTGAGAGTAGTAGGCATTCCCCATATAAGCGATAATGGCATTCTAAAAATACACTGCTTATATTACGCAGACCCGGCCTATACCCATTCGGGCGAACCTGTGTCCATTGACGACATCAAGGGAAAGTATTTCAGCAAGAAAATCTTGGAGGATTATCTGTCTGAACTCATGGCAAAAAGCGAAAATATACGCCGTTTCTTGAATGCTTGTGAACGGCGTGGTATTGGCGTTCAATTTATTGTGGAAGGCCTCAAAGACGGGATAGATTATGACCTTTCGTCACCGGAGTTCATCAAGCAGTGGGAAAGTTGGGGCGGCAGTGATTCTATTATAGTTTCACCACCGATGCAACAGCAGAAATGATATGTATTGAATTATTAAAAGATAAAGAACAATGGAAGAAAACAAGAAGAATTTAAAACCGGACAATTTTTTGGTTTGGGCTATTTTGTCCACAGTTTTGTGTTGCCTACCCTTAGGCATTGTAGCGATTGTGTATGCCAATAAAGTCGATACTTTTTGGTATGCAGAAAGATACGAAGAGGCAGAAGATGCATTAAAGAAAGCCAAGCTGTGGACTTATATCAGTGTGGGTGCTGGTGCAGCAGGTGTAATCCTTTCAACTTTTATAATGCTGATATTAGCTTTAATCGCCTGATTGTAAAATGATTAAGAAATTTCTTATCCTGCTGATTGTTGTATTTGCCATTGTTGTTTTTACGACGCTGGCGATATTTATAGCACCCTATATAATTACTTTTATAGGGCAAGTTCTGTATGACAAATGGCAAATCATTCGCTATGAAAGCGGAGCCATGTTGGTTTATAATTGGCTGCTGGGCTTTATCGCGTTCGTGCTGTCTGCCATCACATTTGTCTTACTCCGACGTAAACATTTACAGATATATGCTCTGCTACCTATTCCTCATGTAGTTTCTTTGTTAATTGCCATGTTATATATTGGGCTTTGCATTGATTATTTAGGCGATGGCTTTATCTGTATCAAAAGTCCTTTGGGGGAATATTATGATTATAGAAATTCCAAGGGGAAGGTTATAATCAGTTCATCTGTATGGCTAAACAAAGAGTTCCATAATGGCACAATAATTTTCAAAGATATATTTGGCTATGAGTTTAATGCCTTGTACAATGAATATGGTATTTGTTTCCTACGTAAGCCTTATGATGACGAATCCATACATTCATATTCCGACTTTTATTATTCAGAAAGGTCTTATGATAAGGATAAC
>JAUNWB010000033.1:4217-9347 GCA_030540535.1 Elusimicrobiales bacterium | reverse complement strand
TTTAGTCTGACGGGGCAAAGAAATTCTTTGCCCAAAAACGCCCGATTATGGTAAAATAATCTATATAGATTTTTGAAAGGAAGAATTAACAATGAAAGAAAACTTACATCCCAAATACGATTTTGTCGAAGTCGTGTGCGCTTGCGGCAATAAATTTACCACCCGCTCTACCGCCAAAACCTTAAAACTCGACATCTGCTCCGCCTGCCATCCGTTCTTTACGGGCAAACAGAAACTTTTGGACACCGAAGGTATGGTGGAAAAATTCAACAAACGCTTTGCGAAAACCGAAGGCAAAACCTTGGTCCGCAAACCGAAAACCGAAGTAAAAGCCAAAGCCAAATTGGCGAAAAAACCGGTAGCCGCCAAAAAAGCCGCCGTCAAAAAACCGGCCAAAAAAGCGGAAGCCGCCGAAGCGAAATAGCAACGCTTTTTTTAAAGAGCAGACTGCCTATAAGGAAGTCTGCTCTTTTTCTTTGTAATAAGGAACCGTTATGGATACCTCTAAATACGTAGCCGAATTTAAACAGTTGGAAGATGAACTTTCTTCCGGCAATTTGTCCGGTCAGGACCTGGCCGTAAAAGCCAAACGCCACGCGTTTTTAAAACCCATCATTGAAAAAGAACAGGAACTCAACGCCACCCAAAAAGCCATCGAAGACGACCGCGCGATGATTGAAGCGGGCGAGGATAAAGAACTCGTCAAAATGGCTGCCGAAGAACTGGCGGAACTGGAAGCCAAGCTGCCCGTTTTGCAAAAAGAACTGCGCGTACTCGTTATCCCGCCGGACCCGAACGATTCCAAAAACATTTATTTGGAAATCCGCCCCGGCGCGGGCGGGGACGAATCCGCGCTGTTTGCGGCGGAACTCTTGCGCGTCTACCAGCACTTTGCGCAAACCAAAGGCTGGAGTACCGAAATTTTGGAATTTACGCCTACCGGTTTAAAAGGGTGCAAATACGTCAGCATGTTTATTAAGGGCGACGGCGCCTATTCTTGGCTCCGCGCCGAAGCGGGCACCCACCGCGTCCAGCGCGTGCCGGATACGGAAACCGCGGGCCGCGTACACACGTCTACCGTCACGGTAGCGATTATGCCGGAAGCCGAAGATATCGACATCGAAATCCGCCCCGAAGATTTGGAAATGGAAACCTGCCGTTCCGGCGGTGCGGGCGGCCAAAACGTAAACAAGGTGGAAACGGCCGTGCGCATTATCCACAAACCTACGGGCATTGTGGTTTCCTGCCGCGAAGAACGCCACCAGGGCAAAAACCGCGAAAAAGCCATGGCTATGCTGCGCGCCAAACTGTACCAGATTGAAGAAGAAAAGCGCAACAAAGAAATTTACGACGAACGCAAAGCGCAGGTGGGCACCGGGGACCGCTCGGAAAAAATCCGTACGTATAACTTCCCGCAAAGCCGCGTGACCGACCACCGCACCGACAAATCGTACCATAACTTAATGGAAATTATGCAAGGTGCGATTGAGCCGATACTGGAAGATTTGCGCGCGTACCGCGTGGAACAGAAACTGAAAAATTTGCAAATCTGATTCACGCCTGTTTTGATTTCGCCGGACGGCGTTGTTAAGGCGCGTCCGGCGTTTTTTAAAGGATTTTTAGCTATGCAAGCCACGTTGCAGGAAGTTTTAGACGCTGCCGTTTCCCGTCTTGTTGTGGCCGGTTCGGACGAACCTCAAGCCAACGCCGAATGGTTGCTTGCCAGCGTGCTGGGCGTTACGCGTACGCATTTGCTGGTCCACGGTGCGGAGCGCATTACGCCCGAGCAGGAAGCCGCGTACGAAAAAATGATTGTGCGTAAAGAAGCGGGGGAACCGCTTTCGCATATTGTGGGGTTTCAGCCCTTCTGCGGAATGGATATTCACGTTACGCCCGACGTACTTACGCCCCGCCCGGAAACGGAAGAACTGGTGGACCTTGTTACTGCGCGTTTTGAACGGCGCGGCGCGTATCGTTTTATAGATATGTGTACGGGCAGCGGGTGTATTGCGCTGGCGCTTGCGGACCGTTTCCCCAAAGCCGTTATTACGGCGGCGGATATTTCGGAAAAAGCCCTCTTGGTGGCGCAGGAAAACGCCAAACGGCTCCGCCTGGAAGACCGTATTCAATTTTTGCAGTCGGACGTGTGGGAAAACGTGCAGAACACGTTTGATTTAATTATTTCCAATCCGCCGTATATCCCGTCGGAAATCGTGGATACGCTGACGCGGGAAGTTTTGCACGAGCCGCGCCTGGCGCTCGACGGCGGCGCGGACGGGTTAGATGTCGTGCGGCCGCTCTGTTCTTTGGCGGCGGACTATTTAAACCCCGGCGGACTGTTGGCGTTGGAACTGTGCAAAGGGCAGGCGGGCGCGGTGGCGCGGGGCCTTATGGAAATCGGCTGGAACGCCGAAGTAAAAAAAGATATAGTGGGGATAGAGCGGTTTGTACTCGCCCAAAAAATTTAATTTTTTCTAGGAGTTTCTATGGATAGGTTGTTAATTCGCGGCGGAAAAAAATTACAGGGGACGGTTCGCGCCAGCGGCAGTAAAAATGCCGCGCTGCCGATTTTGGTGGCTACGCTTCTGACGGACGAACCATGCGTGTTGCACCGCGTGCCGGACTTGCGCGACGTGCGCACCACGCTTAAAATTTTGGAATATCTGGGCAAAAAAGTAACGTACGAAAACGGCACCGTCACTATCTCGGCCGACGGCCAGCTTAAGAATAGTTTGCCGTATGAACTCGTCAAACAAATGCGCGCGAGCTTTTGGGTGGCGGGGCCGCTTTTAGCCCGTTTTTTGGAAGCGGAAATTCCGCTCCCGGGCGGCTGCGCCATCGGCGTGCGCCCGGTGGATATCCATTTAAAAGGATTTGAAAAATTAGGCGCTACCTGCGAAATGAACGCAGGCAACGTTATTTTGCGTGCGCAGGAACTCGTGCCTTCTAAAATCGTACTGCGTTTCCCCAGCGTGGGCGCGACGCAGAACCTGCTGATGTGCGCGTGTTTAATCGAAGGCGAAACGGTGCTTGAAAACGTGGCCAAAGAGCCGGAAATTGACGACGTAATCGATTTCTTAAACAAAATGGGCGCGGATATTTCCACCGACGACAAAGGCCGCCTGGTGATTTACGGCAAAAAAACGCTGCACGGCGCGGAACACGAAGTGGTGGCCGACCGTATTGAAAGCGGTTCCTACATGCTGGCCGCCGCCGCCACACGCGGGGACGTAACTGTCACCGGATGCGTGCCCGAACACAACGCTATTTTATTGGAAGATTTGCAGGAAGCCGGTTTCACACTGACCGTTACCAACGACTCCGTGCGCGTCCACGCCTACGACGGCGACATTAAACCCATTCGCGTGCGCACCGCGCCGTACCCCGGTTTCGCCACCGATTTGCAGGCCCCGTGGATGACGCTGATGTGCCTTTCCGACGGCACCGCCGAAGTGGACGAAGATATTTTTGAAAACCGCTTTATGCACGCGCCCGAACTCGTGCGTATGGGGGCCCAAATCGTAACGGAAAAAAGCGTCGCGCGCATTACGGGGGTGAAAGAACTCTCGGCCGCGCACGTCCAGGCGTCCGATTTGCGCGGGGGGATGGCGCTTGTTATCGCCGGCCTGTGCGCCAAGGGCGAAACGGAAGTGGAGCGCGTCTATCACATTGACCGCGGATACGAAAACCTGGAAGAAAAACTCACCTCCCTGGGCGCGGACATTAAACGTTACAACCCCGAAAAATGAGTTTCGACATCGTATTTAATTACATCCTAAAACGCACGGGCGTGGATTACGGCGCGGGGCCGGACGGCTTTGTGCGCTTGCTTGCACGCCTGGGGAACCCGCAGGAAAAATTTAAAATTGTCCACGTGGCGGGCACCAACGGCAAAGGCTCCGTTTCCACGCTGATCGCCAAAACGCTGGAGGCCGCCGGATACGAAACGGGGCTGTTTGTGTCGCCCCATCTGGTAAGCCCGGTGGAGCGTATTCAAATTAACGGAACTCCCATCGCCAAAAACTCTTTTTCGCAGGCTGTCGTATCCGTGTTCCAGGAAGAAGAGGACGAACTCAATTTTTTTGAAATTTTAACCGCCGCCGCGCTTGTTTATTTTGCGCGCAAGAAAGTGGACTGGGCCGTGCTGGAAACGGGCCTCGGCGGCCGCAAAGACCCTACCAACGCCTGCACCTCCGCATTAAGCGTGATTACGGCCATCGGCCTGGACCATACGCAATACCTGGGCTCCAGCCTGGCGCAAATCGCGCGCGAAAAAGCGGGCATTATCAAACCCGGCGTACCCGTTATCAGCGGGACGGTCAATCCCACCGTGCGCGAAATTATCGCCAAAACGGCCAAAGCCAAAAATGCGCCGCTTACGTTTGTGGGCCTCGGCGAACCGTTTTGGGAAGCCTCGCTGGATTTTAAAACGGGCCGGACATTTTTACGCGCCGAAGACGAGAGCCTTTGGCCCCTGCACGCGCTGGGCGCGCGCCAGACGCTTAATGCGTGCATGGCGTATCAGGCGGCCAAAACGCTGGGGCTGCCGGAGCGCGCCCTTAAAAAAGCGTTCGAGCAGGTGGACCTGCCGGGCCGGTTTGAAATTTTCGGGCAAGATAAAAACACGCTTATTTTAGACGGCGCGCACAACCCGCAGGCCGTGGAACTGTTAATGGATTTTTGGCGTAAAACGCCGTTTGCCGAAGACGCGGTTCTTCTGTGCGGGTTCATGAAAGACAAAGATTATAAAAAAATGCTTTCCGTACTCCGCCCGTATTTTAAGACGGTGATCGTCACCGTTCCGCCGTCAGCGCGCGGGGCGGGTGAAGAGGAAATACGGGACACATTACCCAAAAACGCGCGTATCGTGTTCGAGCCGGATTGGAAAAAAGCCTTTGCCCGGGCTTCGGCGCACGGAACCGTATTGTGTACGGGATCTTTTTACCTGGCCGGAGCGGTGCGCGGGTGGGTGCAGAACCGGGGCTGGAAGCGGATATAAAAAGGGCGGGTTTCTCCGTCATAAAATACAGTTGACACGCGCGTCCTTTTGTGGTTAAATTTAGTGTAAGTATTTTTGCGCGGAGAGCCTACGATGTCTTTAGACAACAACCAATTTGAATCCCATGGGGA
>JAUNWB010000033.1:0-4207 GCA_030540535.1 Elusimicrobiales bacterium | reverse complement strand
AAAAATTTAAAGAGCAGTCCTTTTCTTCCTCCGTCCCGCCCGCCGGCGAGGATGCGCTTGGAAACCGGGTGATTCCGTCCAAATCCTCCCAATACGAACGCACGTTTGAAAAACTGGAACAGAAAATCCAGGAACTTGAAGAACGTTTTGAAGCCTCCGCCAGTCAAAATCAAATGATTCTTTCCGAGCTTGCGCGCACGCGCGAAGCCATGGAACGCCAAAAAGACCGTGACGCTTTTTTGGAACATATCTCCCGCACGATTGCCAATTTAAAAGCCAGCGTGGAAAATTTATCCCGCGTGCGCCAGGAACGTCCTCTTTCATACCCGGAACCGGACGTACAGCGCGGTTTCGATTCCGCCCCCGCGGCAGAAACGCCTCACACCGCCATTTATCATTACCAGCCGGAAAATTACCGCGCCGCGCAGGAAGAAAAAGCCCGCCAGGAACGCGAAGAAAAAGAACGCATTATCTCCAGCCTGCACCAAAAGGCTTCCCAGTTAAAAGCCGTTAACAGCGCGTTGGACCGGGAAATCAAAAAGGTCCAGCAGGAAAAAATGGAAGCGCTTAAAAAATCGGCTGAACAAGCCAAAGAAATTTTGTCTTTGCGTGACCAGCTGACCGAAGCCGAAGAACGTTTTAAATCGTTTGATTTCGAAGGCCGCATCATTTCCATCCGCCAGGAATATCAGCAGAAAGTGGACAGCCTGGAAACTCAGCTGAAAGAAATTTCCGATACGTGCATGAAGCAGGTGGAAGAAATCGAATCGCTGCGCGCGGAGAATGTAAAACTCCACAAAGCCGCGCAGGAAAAAGAAGCCGCCCTCAAGCTGCTGGAAGCCAAAGAAGCCGAACTTCAGGCGCTTAAAGAGCAAATGGCCGCCCTGGAGTCCGACCACAGCCGCGGCGCGCAGGAACAGCTTATCGCGTTTACGGAAAAACTCCAGTCCCTGCAAAACCAGCGCGACGAACTTTCCGTTCAGTTTGAATCCGCCCGCCAGGATTTGGAAGCCGTGCGGCAGGAAAAAGAACTGCTTGAAAAGAATTTTAAAGAACTGGTGGATAAAATTAACGCCAACGATGCGGTGATAGAAGAACTCAAACAAAAAATCGCCGTGTTGGGCCGCCAGAACGAAGAACTCACCCAGCATAACGTACGTTTGCAGGGCGAAAAAGAAGAACTGGCGCGCGCCAACGAACAGTTGGACGCCCGCGCCCAGGCCGCCGAAATGGAAAAAGAAGCCTTTTCCCTCCGCAGCGAAGAGCTTTCCCGCCAGGCCGAAACGCTGACTTTGGAAAAAGTCGGCCTTTTTGCCCGCACCGAAGAATTAACCCGCGAAAAAGGCGCGTTTGAAGAACAGGCCCGCACGCTGGAAGCGGAAAAAGAAACTTTGCACCGGGACTTGCAGGCCGCCCGCCAAACCGCCGAAAACTTAACGCGTGAAAAAGACGCGCTTTCCTCCCGCACGGAAGAATTGACGCGCGAAAAGGCGGAACTCGCCGCCCGCGGCGAAGAACTTTCCCGCCGGACGGAAGAACTGGCCCGGGAAAGAGCCGGCCTTTCCGCCCGCGCTGAAGAGTTGGCCCTTGAAAAGAAAAATTTTGAAGAACAGTCCCGCCTGTTAAGCGGAGAGAAAGAAACGCTGTCTAAAGATTTGCAGGCCGCGCACCGCACGGCGGAAGATTTAACGCGCGAAAAAGACGCGCTCGCTTCCCGTACGGAAGAATTAGCCAAAGAAAAAGCCGCGCTGGAAGCCCGCGCCGAGGAACTGTCGCGCGAAAAAGAAACGTTGTCCCAGCGCGCGCAAACGCTTCAGCACGAGGCCGATACGCTGGCCGTGGAAAAACGCGAACTGGCCAAAGAAAACCAGCAGCTGCGCAACCAAAGCGCCGCGCTCTTGGCAGCCCGCCTGGTGCAGGAAAAAGAACGCGCCGACAAAGCGGAACTCCTCCGCAAAGCGGCCGCTTCCGAAAAACCCGCCGCGCCGCAGGCTCCCCAGGCTCCGGCCGCTCCTCAGCCGCTTTTGGCTTCCCAGCGCGCCGAACAAAAGGCGCTGCCCGAAACCAACGCCGGGCAGGAAGAGCAGATTCCGCTTTCGGAAATCCCCGTCGCCATGGACGCACGGGCGAAATCCACCGTCGTTACCGAGGCCGACTTGCCCGAAATTAAAGTGGCCGACCCCGTTCCCCAGCGGGAACAGCTGTTCGACGGAGAAGACTTCTTGGAAAAAACGGACAGTTTTATCGGGCGCATGAAGTGGTCCATTTTCCGGGAAGATAAATAAAAACCGATTATCCCAGGCCTGGCATGCGTCAGGCCTATTTTAACAAAAGGAAGGAATATGTCCCGTTTAAATGTAGTTGTTTTGTACGGCGGTAAATCCACCGAACACGAAGTTTCCGTACACAGCGCGCAGACAGTGTGCCGCATGCTTCAAAACAAGCCGGAAAAATACCAAATTTATCCCATTTTTATTGATAAGCAAGGCTTATGGTTCTTGCAAAAAGAATGTGGTTTTAAAAACCCGCAGGATGTGGCCGTTACGCCCGTTTTGCGTGCGGATGCCAACGTGGCCGCTCTGGACGGGTCGCTGTTGTTTAAGGCGGACGTATTCTTCCCGGTGCTTCACGGCACCAACTGCGAAGACGGCACCATGCAGGGACTGCTGGAAACGCTCGGCGCGGCGTACGTGGGTTGCGGCGTGCTGGCCTCGGCGATGGGAATGGATAAAGAAATCGCCAAATTACTGGCCGCGCAGGCGGGGGTGGAAGTACTCCCGTACGTAACCGTTTCCCGCGGGGAAGCGTACGATAAAGCCGCGCTGGAAGACTGGGTGAAAGAAGCGGGACTTCCCGTTTTTGTAAAACCGGTGCGGTTAGGGTCGTCTGTGGGCGTGCGCAAAGTAAAAAACTTGAATGAACTGCATGACGCGGTATCTTTTGCGCTTCAGTTTGATACGGACGTAATGATTGAAAAAGGCGTGGACCACGCGCGCGAAATTTTCTGCGCGCTGTACGGCGAAGGGGAACAGGTAAAATCTTCGTTATGCGGCGAACTGCGCACCGTGGCGGGCGAATTTTTCGATTACAACGCCAAATATGTGGTGGCCGGAGGATGTGAAACCAAGGTTCCCGCCGAAATTTCGCAGGACGCGCAAATTTGCATGCGCGCCGATGCGGAAACCATTTTCCGCGCGCTTCGCGCAAGCGGGCTGGCCCGGGTGGATTTTTTAATGGATAAAGACGGCCGCTATTATTTTTCCGAAATCAACACGCTGCCCGGCATGAGCGAAACGAGCCTTTTCCCGCAGCTGTTTGAAGCGTCGGGCGAAGACTACGGCCAAATTTTGGACGGCTTGATTGCGCTCGCGCAGGACGTGCTTGCGCGCAAAAACGCGCTGGCGTTAAACCGGTGATTATGAGCAAATTGGTAAAACGTTTTTTTGGGTTAAATGTGTGGGTGAAAGCGGTGTTTCTCTTTTGCCTGCTGGGGACGTTTGCCAATATCTTTTTGTTGTGCCGGGACGTTTCTTCCGGCGGGGTTTTGTTTAGGCTCCATGCCGGCTTCTTGATTTTATACGCCTCGCAGGCGGTGTTTATTTTGTTGCACGAGCGGTACGCGGGCGTGCTGACGGTGCTGCAGGGCATACTGGCGCTTTTGACGAGTGCGGACTTTATGTTCGCGCCGCTTATGCGCGTGCTGGGGCAGTTTTATTATTTAGTGAACCCCACGCCGTCCGTGGAAGCGATGACGGTTTATAAGTACGTGTTTATTTCGCTGTGTTTTACGCTTCAAATGCTGGCGGCATACGTGCTGTTTTCCCTTCTTCCCAAACCGCCCAAAGAGAAGCTGGGAGAACCTTCCGCTGCGTAAACGGTTCGATAGAGAAAAGCTCTGCACCCTCGGGAATAAAAGTATTCCCGGGGGAGTTTTTATATCTGTTTGCGCGGGTCCTTGCCGGACGGGCGACTGGGGAGCCCAGCCTCTGGGCCAGACTGGCGGATACCCCCTTGAGTTGTTCCCCTCTAATTGGTAAGCACCGTCTATTACAAAACCCTGGTCAAGGACGCTGTGCGCCGCACCTTCCAGGCCAGCCAAAATGCCTGCCCCCGGCAAGTGTTGTTACGAGGCTAAGCGACATTTCCTAAACAGTGTGGCTCTGCTAATCAAACGGGCGCGGGTCCTCGCCGGACGGGCGACTGGGGA
>JAUNWB010000032.1 GCA_030540535.1 Elusimicrobiales bacterium | reverse complement strand
GGAATCCAAATTGGTGGCTTTGGAATCGTTAACGTACACAATCCCGCGGTGATAGGCAAAAGGTTCAATGCGGTGTTCCATGGGCTGGAAACGGTTGAATACGTCCTGCACCGTGTCGGCCGGAACACCGGCCGTCAGCGCCATTAACGAAGCGGCCATGGCATTTTCCACATTGTGAATCCCTTTTAACTGCGGCGGGCGGATTTGCTGGCCTTTGCTGAAAATCAGTTCATCCCCGTCAAAAAATACGTCTGTTTTTAGCAAATGTTTCGGGTGGGTGGAGAACGCCAGCACTTCCCCTTTGGCCTTTTCCACCAGTTCCGCGCAAACCGCGTCCGCCCCGTTGACGACCAAAACATCGTTTTCGCGCTGGTTTTTAAGCACTTTGCCTTTGGCCTTAATGTAATTTTTCATGCCTTGGTGATGGTCCAAATGGTCAGGAGTTACGTTCAAAATACAGGCGTAATTCGGGCGGAAATAGGTGCTGTCCTCCAGTTGGTAACTGGAAACTTCAATCACCAAATCATCACCCGGTTTGACGGACGAAGCAATCTTGGAAACGGGGTTGCCGATGTTGCCGCAAACGTACACACTGCGGCCGTTGCCGCGGTTTAAAGCGTCCTCTTTTAACACTTCGCCGAGCAGCGTGGTGGTGGTGGTTTTGCCGTTGGTGCCCGTTACCGCAAAAATACGGATGCCTTTGGGCATAAACGAAAGCGCGGTTTCCAATTCGCTGAACACGGGGATTTTGCGTTTCTTGCCGGCGGCCAGCACGGGGCTGAACGGCAAAACGCCCGGGCTTTTTACCCAAAACCCGCACTCAAAAACTTTGTCCGTATGTCCGCCGAGTTCCACTTCTATCCCTTTGGATAAATGGACCGAATCCGCATTCGGGAAAACAGCCTGCTCGCTGATTAAAACATCAAACCCGTGCGCGTACAGCAGTTCCGCAATGGCGCGGCCGCTGCGGCCGAAGCCTAACACACAGGCTTTTTGGCCTGCAAATTTTTCTTTCTTAAACATGCTTTTCTCCCCTTAAAAACGCGCGGACGGTTTCCTGGTCCGAAAAATGACGTTTTTTCGTACCCACGATTTGATAATCTTCATGTCCTTTTCCGGCCACGATTACGATATCGTTTTCTTTGGCGGCGGCCAGCGCGCGGCCGATGGCTTCGGCGCGGTCCGGCACGATTTCATAATTGGAAAATTCTTTCATACCGGCCAAAATATCGGTAAAAATTTGGTTCGGGTCCTCGCAGCGCGGGTTGTCGTTCGTCAAAAACACGCGGTCCGCGTTCGTACACGCGGTGCGGCCCATCAGCGGGCGTTTGGTGCGGTCCCGCTGGCCGCCGCAGCCGAACACCAACAGAACGCGGCCTTTTTTAAACGGTTCCACCGTTTTGAATGCACGCTGTAAAGATTCGTCCGTATACGCAAAATCCACAAACGTAAAAAAGTTCTGCCCTTCGTCCACGCGCTCCATGCGCCCCGGCACCCCGGGAAGCGCGGCCAGCCCGCGGATAATGTCTTCCTGCGCTGCGCCGTTTGCGGCGCACGCGGCCCAGGCCGCCAACGCGTTGTACACGTTATGCCGCCCGAGTAAATTGATTTTGGCCTTTACGCCGCCCACCGTAAATTCGGTATGCGTCAAAAATTCGCGGATGTTTTCCGCCTTTAAATCCGCCTCGTTTTCCAGCCCGAACGTAACGGTTTTTACGCGGCCTTTTAACAATTCCAGCAAACGCCGTCCGTACGGGTCGTCCGCATTGATAACGGCGGTGCGGTTTTGTTTCGGGTTAGCAGGATCGGCCAAATTTTCGAACAGTTTTTGTTTGGCCAAAAAATAATTTTCAAACGTATGGTGGAAATCCAAATGGTCGCGCTGGAGGTTGGTAAACACGGCGGTATCGTACCAAATATGGCGCACGCGCTGGAGTTCCAGCGAGTGGGACGAAACTTCCATCACCACAGACGAACATTTTTCCTTTTTCATCTGCGCCAGCAGTTCAAACAACGGCAGGGCCGCGGGCGTGGTGTTGGGCGCGGAGCAAATTTTGCGCCCCGCGATGCGGTAACTGACCGTACCCAGCGCGCCGACTTTCTCCCCCGCGCCGGACAAAACGGATTCAATCAAATACGCGATGGACGTTTTGCCTTTGGTACCTGTCACGCCGGTCATTTTCATCGCGTCGGACGGGCGGCCGTAAAATTCGTAAGCGGCGTCGGCCATGTCGCGGTCGATATCGTCCGATTGGTAATACAAAACGGAACACGGTTCTTTGGGCGCAAACGAGGAAACAACCATCGCCGCGCCGCGTGTGACCGCGTCCGACACGAATTGGTTTCCGTCCGCATTCGCCCCTTTTAAAGCAAAAAAAACGAATCCCGGGCGTACGTCCTGCGAGCGGAACGTAAGCCCCGTAATGATGAGCCCGGCCTGGCGGGCTTTTTCCAATACAATACTGTCTGACATATAGTTATGGTATCAAATTGGTAGAATGTAGGAAATGAAAAAAACGGCCCTTTTTTTGGAACGCGTTTACGCGCTGTACACCCGCCCGGAACTCATCAGCCCGGACCCGCTGGAATTTTTGTCCCGCTATACGTCCCCGGCGGACCGGGAGCTGGCCGCGCTGATTGCCGCGTGCTTTGCGTACGGCAACGTAAAACAGATTTTAAAAAACGTAAACGGAATTTTGGGCCAAATGACGGGCGGGCCTTACGCGTTTATCACGCAAACGCCGCCCGCGCGGCTTAGGCGGATTTTTAAAGGATTCCGCTACCGTTTTACAGGGGAAGAAGAGTTCTGCGCGTTTTTGTGCGCGGTTCGACGGGTGCTGCAAAAATACGGCTCGCTTGAAAACTGCTTTTTACAAAATTACCGGGAAGAAGACGGCACCGTCCTGCCCGCCCTGCGCCATTTTGCGCGCGAACTGCGCGCCGGGGCGGATTTACACTCCCTCATCCCGGACCCGGACAAAAACAGCGCGCTCAAGCGGCTCAACTTATTTTTGCGCTGGATGGTACGCAAAGACGCGGTGGACCCCGGCGGCTGGGAACGCGTTTCGCCGGCGCATTTAATCGTTCCGCTGGACGTACACATGCACCGCATCGCGCGCAAATTAAAACTGACCAAACGCAACGCGGCGGACATGACGACCGCGCTGGAAATCTCCCGCGCGTTTAAAAAATGCTGTCCCGACGACCCTATCAAATACGATTTTTGTTTGACGCGTTTTGGAATCCGCGACGATATGGACTACCAAAATCTCGACGAGTTAAAATAGTTATTCCACTTCCAGCCCGTATTTTTCCAACAATCCCGGCAAACCGTAGACGGAAAACCTGGCTTTGCGCAGGCGGTTGGCGTCCGGGTCCAGCGTGAAATTATAAGCGGTGGAAAAATCCGTTTTTTCCAAATTGGTATGCAAAAAAGCGGCGCGGGCCAAATCGCACCGGGTAAAAGAAGAACCCATTAAATCCGCGCGCGCAAACTGCACTTCGCGCAGGGAACAGTCTTCAAACACCGTTTTGCGAAGCGGCAGCCCGTCAAACGAAGCGCACCGCAAATCGCACTTTACAAACCGCATGGAAAGCACCGTGCGGCAGCATTCAAAAAAATTAACGCCCTGGATTTTACATTCCTCAAACCGCACATTTTTAAAAGCCGTGCCCGCAACGCGCGCCAAAGACAGATTGCACGTTGCAAACACGCAGTCTTCAAACGTAAAAGAAGATAAATCCGCCGTCTGGAACACGCACTCTTTAAACACGCAATTACAAAAAACGGCGTCCTTTTCCGCCGCCGGAAAAGCGCGCAGGGAAGTAAAAGTCTGTCCGTCAAAATAATCGGGGAGCATCATTTGATTTTTTCCAGCAGGGCCGCCATATCCTGCGATACAAGCGCCAAATGCGCGCGGATTTGCGGCTGTTTTGTTTCCAGCATAGGCAGGAGCGTGCCGCGCACCCAGTTGCGGGTAAAAGCGTCGTCCGTGTTGGTTTTATCCGTTACGAAAGAAAGGCCGTTTTGGCACAGATATTCTTCCGTTTCCGCGCGCGTAACGCACAAAAGCGGACGGATGATTTCCACATTCTTATCAAGCGCGCGACGAACGGGGATTCCCGCCAATCCTTTGGCTTTGGTACCGCGCAGCAGGTTTAAAAGGACGGTTTCGGCCTGGTCGTCCAAATGGTGCCCGAGCGCCAGTTTGGTGGCGCCCCACGCGCGGGCGGCTTTTAAAAAGGCTTCATACCGGGCCTTGCGTGCGGCGTGTTCGGGGCTTAAATCAAGTTCTTTGGCCAATTTTTTAACGTTTACTTTTTCACCAAAAAAGGGGATATCCAGCTCTTTGCACAAGGTCCTGCAGAAGCGCTGGTCCGCCAGCGCGTCTTTGCCGCGCAGGCCGTGATTGACGTGTACGGCCGCCAATGCAAAATGTTTTTCCCGCGCCAAATAACGCAAAAAATGCAGCAGACACACCGAATCCGCCCCGCCGCTAAGACCCACCAGCACGGCGTCGCCCCGGGCAATCAGCCGCCCGGCAAAAGCACGCATACGGGGAAGAACGGAAGCGTTAAACCTTTGTTTTGTCATATAAAAAAGTATAATAAATAAATAGGAGTATTTGGATAAGGTATGAAAAAGAGAATTTTAATCGTAGAAGACGAAGTCAGCATTATTGAACTTTTACAACTCGTATTGACGCGCGAAGGATACGAAGTACACTCCTGCCAAACGGGCCGAGACGCCATCGCCGCGATGAAAACCGTCCATCCGCACCTGGTGATTTTGGACGTTATGCTGCCCGGGCTGGACGGAGCCAGTATTGTGCGCATTATGGGCGAAGACGACACCCTCTCTTCCACGCCCGTTATCATCACGTCCGCACTGGTAGAATCCGAAAAGATGTTTATGCCGTACCCGCAGGTAAAAGGATTCTGCTCTAAGCCTTTCGTGCTGACGGATTTTGTAGCCAAAGTAAAACAATCTTTAGGCGACTGATTTCCACGCAGAACAATAAAAAGCCCGCTCTTACGAGCGGGCTTTTTATTTAGAAAACTTAACGCGCCGATTGGAGCCAGTGCGCGTAATGCTTCCAAAAATTTTCTAACAGTTCATCCAAAAACAGCTCTTTGCTGGTTTCGGAACCGATCAGTTGTTTTAAACTTACGCAAACGTCTTTTTGCGAAGCGGGGATACGGTCGTTTACGTGTACGCCCACTCCTATCAACATCCAGTCCGCGTCCGCTTCCGTCCATACGCCGCAGATTTTTTTCCACGCGCGGTTTTTGGCGTCCCACGCCAGTACGTCGCCGCACGGTTTGACTTTGGTTTTTACTTCAAAAACGGAACTGATGGTCTGCGCCACGGCTTCGGCCGCTTTCACGCCCAGCGAAGCGGCTTGGCACGCACATTTGTTGGGACGGAGAATCAGCGTAAAATAAACGCCGCCTTCCGCCGCGGGGAACGGACGACCGTCCCGCCCGCAGGCCTGCGACTGGCAGCACGCCAGCACCAGGGTGCCGTGTTCTTCGCCGCTTTGGGCAAGCTCTCTGGCCAGCGTTTGCGTGCTGGGCACACATTCCAGGCCGATAACTTTGGTAACGGATTGCAAAGGTAAAGTTTCTTCCATATTTATATTTTACCAATTTAACGCACTTCGCGCGGAAAAATGGACAAAGAAACGGATATTTTCTAGAATAAATTATCTTTGCAATAAAGGAGCGGGTTAAATACGGGCCGCCGCAGCGGCCAAATTACAATTTTATCTGTTTTTGGAACCGTATGCAGAATACGGAGAGCCGTTTGGAAAACCTAACGGTACTATAGAGCTCCAAAAACAGTCGTTATCAGGCGCAAAGCAAACGGACTAATTACCCGGTTGTTTTGTGCCGAGCGTTTGCCGCCGTCAGGCGGCAAACCGCGGCTGTTATGTTTTGGGTTCGCTCTATAGGCCCTGGCAGAACAGCCGTTTTTTTCTGTCCGCGGCCCGAAAAATACAAGGAAAAATTATGAAAAAAGGTTTTACATTAATAGAATTATTGGTGGTGGTACTAATTATCGGCATGTTGGCTGCAGCAGCCGTTCCGCAGTACGAAAAGGCCGTCATGAAAGCCCGTTTCGCGCGCATGCTGCCGGCCATGAACGCATATAAAAACGCCGAAGAATCCTATTATATGGCCAACGGCAATTATACACACGACTTGACACAAATGGATTTCTCGTTCAACCAATGCTCTCTTTACAACGACGTTTTATATTGTGACGATTATTTTTTTATTGACCCAAAAACGAACGGAACGGAATATGCGGTGGGACTTTATTACTGCCCGAACCAAAAATGGAGTCAATGTATGGAACAATATGATTTTATCTATAAGATATGGTTTGACAATTCTGTCACTCCCGGGAAAAGAGAATGTATAGGCCGCACCGCAAAAGGCATTAACTTTTGCAATTCTATACAATAATACCCACACAACAAAGACAATAAGACAGGCGCGTTTCTCCCGCTATTTTAACTTCATCTGGCGGATTTCAAACAACCGGTCGCGCAGTTCGGCGGCCAGTTCAAAGTTAAGCGCGTCCGCCGCCTGACGCATTTGTTCTTCGATGTCTTTCTCCACCGATTTAATGTTTTTAAGCGTCGGCTTCGGCAGTGTTTCGCTTAAAATACCAAACGCGCTTGTTTTGGTTTGCTGTTCAAATTCTTTTAATTCCACTTCCGTTTTTTGGATAGTCTTGGGCGTAATGCCGTGTTCTTTATTATACGCTTCCTGCAGTTTGCGGCGGCGGTCCATTTCGTTCATGGCGTATTTAATGGAATCGGTCTTGCGGTCCGCATACAGGATAACTTCGCCGCCCGCGTTGCGCGCCGCGCGGCCCGAAATTTGAATCAGCGTCGTGGTGTTACGCAGGAAACCTTCGTTATCCGCGCCCAAAATGGCCACCAGCCCCACCTGCGGGATATCAATCCCTTCGCGCAGAAGGTTAATGCCGACGAGGACATCAAACTTACCCTGGCGAAATTCTTTTAAAATTTCAACGCGGTCCAACGATTCGATATCCGAATGTAAATACCGCGTTTTGATGTTTTTTTCCGTAAAGTACGCGCTTAAATCCTCCGCCGTTTTTTTGGTGAGCGCCAAAACCAGCGTGCGTTCGCCTTTTTCTTTATGCTCATTTATTTTGGCGACCAAGTGGTCAATTTGTCCGACAGTGGGGTGCAAAATTACTTTCGGGTCCACGAGCCCCGTAGGGCGGATGACCTGTTCCACAATTTCGTTTCCGCTGACGGTTAATTCGTACGGGCCGGGCGTGGCCGATACAAACACCGTGGACGGAAGCAGACTTTCAAACTCGTCAAATTTAAGCGGACGGTTATCAAGCGCGGACGGCAGGCGGAAGCCGAAATCCACCAGCATCTGTTTGCGCGCGCGGTCCCCGTTAAACATGCCGCGCACCTGCGGCAGCGCAACGTGCGATTCGTCCACCATCATCAAGAAATCGTCATACCGTTTGAAATAATCCAGCAAGCACGACGGACGTTCGCCCGGTTTGCGGCCGTCCATATAGCGCGAATAGTTTTCAATGCCGGAGCAAAAGCCGGCCTGCAGCAGCATTTCGATATCGTATTCCGTGCGCTGTTTTAAACGGTAGGCTTCCATTTCCTTGCCCATTTTGATAAGTTCGGCATGGCGGATATCCAGGTCCCGACGGATTTGTTCAATAGCGTTATACGTATCTTCATCCGTCGCCACGAAATGTTTGGCCGGGTAAATCCACGCTTCTTCCAGCTCCGCAAGCACGTTGCCCGTAACGGGGTGGATTTCATAAATATGCGCGATGGTCTTACCCGCAATTTCAATGCGAAGCGCGTTTTGGCTGTAGGGCGTCATGATATCCACATTCGGCCCGCGCAGGCGGAACCGGCCGGACGTAAATTCCATTTCGTCCCGGTGATACTGGATTTTGATGAGCCGCCCCGACAGCTGGGCGCGCGTCATTTCCGCCCCTTTTTTAACGTAAATACGCATTTCGCGGAAAGAATCCGGCGAGCCGATGTTATAAATGCACGACACGGACGCCACGACGATAACGTCTTTGCGCGCGGTCAGCGACGTGGTGGCTTTCAGGCGCAGTTTGTCGATGTGTTCGTTGACGGCGGAGTCTTTTTCGATATACGTATCCGTCTGCGGGATATACGCTTCGGGCTGGTAATAATCGTAATAGGAAATAAAATACTCGACGGCGTTTTCGGGAAAGAACTGCTTAAACTCGGCGTATAACTGCGCAGCCAGCACTTTGTTGGGCGACAAAATGAGCGTCGGCTGATTCAGCCGCTCAATGACGTTGGCCATCGTAAACGTTTTGCCGGAACCCGTTACGCCCAAAAGCGTCTGGCGTTTTTTGCCCGACAGCACGCCTTTCGTTAGAGCCTCGATAGCTTTGGGCTGGTCCCCCGCCGGCTTGAAATTAGATACGAGTTTAAAGCGTTCCATATTTTTATTTTACCTATCTTGCAGACATAAAAAAAGGGCGGCCGAAGCCGCCCCGTAATAAAACGTACGTTATTTGCCCGCGTGGGTGAAGGTGGAATCCAATACGCCGGGCAACAGCTGCGATACGCCGTCAATCATAAACTGCATGGCGATGGCGCACAGAATCATACCCATAAAACGGATGACAATCTGCGTACCGTTCGGGCCGATTTTGTTAAAAATATAGCGGGAGCTGACAAGCACCACGCCCACGGTGGCGGAGCAGACCAAAAGCACCAAAAGCATCATAATGGCCATGGAAAAAGAGGTGCATTTCTCCGCATACAAAACCACGGTGGTAATGGAACCGGGGCCGATAAAAAGCGGCATGGCCACCGGCACCAAAATATGGCTTAAACGGTTGCGGGCCTGGTCGAACGTGCTGCCGCTGGCGGCGGCCGTTTCGATACCGTGGCTTTCAAATTTGCTTTTACCCTGCAACATGCGAAGACCGACGGTCAAAATAATAATTCCACCGGCCAAACGGAATGCCGGAATGGTGATACCGAAAACGGTTAAAATACGGTTGCCGAAAATAAAGAACGTGGCAAGCAAAATAAAGATGGAGAGCGTCATCAAAAGCGCAACGGCGCGCTGCACCTTAGGGGTTTCGTTCTCCACATGTTCCAAGAAAATCGGCACGTTGCCGATTGGGTTCAAAATAGCCAACATACCGATAAACGAGTTGACCACAAGACTCCATTCCATACTTAACAAAAGACTCCTTAAACAAAAAATGGCCCGCCAAGAAAGACGGACGTTTTATTTAATATAGTATATAAAATTAGTAGAATAACAACATACCCC
>JAUNWB010000396.1 GCA_030540535.1 Elusimicrobiales bacterium | reverse complement strand
GCCGTTGTTTACCCAGCGTTTGTTAACTCCGTCGTATATGTACACGTCGTACGGGGCCTCGCTGCCTACTCCGTAAGCCTCTCCGGCGGACGGTTCGGCCACGGCTTGCTCCAGCGCTTCGATGCTCGCGCAGTAGCCCTTTATCTCGAAGCTCTTGCCGTCGCGTCCGTTGAACTTTCCCGCGTCCGCCGCCGCCTTCACGGCCTGTGCCGTCAAAAGCGCCTGCGCGGCCTTGGAGTCTATCTGCTCGGCCACGCTCTGCGGTATGACGTGCAGCGGCGCGTCTATGAGTCCGCTCTCCTTTACCGTCAGCACTACAACGACCGTCGTCAGTCTCGCCGTGTCCTTTGTGCCCGTCAGGTATATCTCCCACTCGCCCGCCGTCAGGTTCAGCGCGTCCTCCTCGGTGATCGCGTCGTTCCCGTCGAGCTCTATGTCGTATACCGTCTCTCCCTTTCGGAAGTGCGCCCAGCGCGTATATCCGTCCCAGTCATCTCCCGTGAAGCGGAACAGCGCCGTCAGGTACTTCAGGCTGTCCGCCGCTATTACAGGCGAGTACATTTTCAGGCTCTGCCCGCTTATGTAAAATTCTATCATAGGCTGTTCTCCTGTCTCTCGTTGAGCTTCTGCGTCAGCCTCACCAGGTAGTCACGCAGCTGCTGCAGCTGCTCCTCCGCCGTCCCCCTCAGCATCGGAGGGTATTCAAAGTCGTTCATCATACATCGCTCCCGAATGTTATTATCTTTGCCACTGAAAACAGGCGGAAGCCCCCCTTGCCAACAAGCTTTATACGCATGTGGTCGCAGCGCCGCGGCCTTATGGGCACCGTCACCGTGTTCGTCCCACTGAGCTTCACCGTGCCCTTACGCTCCCATACGCCCGAGGAGTCATACTGGATATATATGTCCATCTCCGCCCCCTCCTCCATCTGTACACGCACATTGAAGCGCGATACATACTTCTTGTCCGGGTACTGGTAGTACAGTATACCCGTCTCCGCCTCCCAGCTGACAAAGGCTTCCTCCTCGCCGCTGCTGCCCAGCATCGCATACAGCAGCTTATCCGACAGCGCGTACAGCTCATCGCCCACTCGCGCGAAGCTGTCGGCCCTGAAGTTATCCTCGCGCATCCACAGGCGCTTTCCCATGTCGTATACGAACAGCTGGCTTTGACCCGTGCCGTCCTTCATGGATATGTAGTACCTGTCGCGTATCGCCCCGGCCACGGCGTCGGAGTACAGCTCCTCGCCCAGCGCTTCGGATATGCTGACCGGGAAGCCTCCCTGATACGCGCAGATATCCGATCTTGATTTATACAGCAGCGTCTCGTTCACAACTATAAGGCTTTTCCCGCTGCCCTTCTGCACGCCGCGGCAGGCCGTCTCGCTTATCTGGTGCGCCCCGTAAGCGGATATGGACACACGGTGTATTCTGTCCTCCTTGAAGAAGGTAGGGTAGCCCAGATAGTTCACCGCTCCCGTCCACGGCCCGTCCGAGCCGACCGACGCCGTCCATGAATCCGTGCTCAGCCCCATGTACTGCCGCCAGTTCTTGAAGTCGCCGAGCGCGCAGCAGTA
>JAUNWB010000031.1 GCA_030540535.1 Elusimicrobiales bacterium | reverse complement strand
ATCACGGCGTTCGTCGACGTCCACGGGGACTTGTTATATTTCGCGGTCGTCGCGTTCAAGGACGACTTCACGGGATACGTTATCGACTACGGGACGTTTCCAGAACAGCGTCGGGCGTATTTCTCGAAGAACGACGGCGGCCTGGAGACGTTGGCTAGAGTCTACGACGGGAAGACCGCCGACGGGCGCGTGCGCGAAGGGCTTTGTTTTCTATTAAACGATTTAAAGACGCGTTGTTACTCTGGAGAGGAAAGCGGCGATTTTGGCAATAGAGTGGTAAATAGAGTAGGCGTCGACGCGGGATGGAAACCTGAGATCGTCGAAGACTCAATCCGCATGACGGGGGCGCGTTTCGCGTACCCGTCGAAAGGCGCGGCGATAAGCGCGAAACAGAAACCGATGCGTTTATGGCCAAAGAGAGACGGGCGTGTTTTCGGGTGGCATTTGCTCGACGAAAAGGTCAAGGCGATCACAGGTCGTCAGGTCTTAGTCGACGTGAACTACTGGAAAACGAAAGTTCACGAATCGTTGAGCCTAACGCCTGGAGAATCGGGAAGTCTGAGCCTTTGGGGTGAGGATCGAACGGTTCACCGGATGTTCTCAGAGCATCTAAGCGCGGAAACGGCAAAAAATGTGGAGTCGGGATCAAATCGCGTCGTCGAATGGTCTCCAACGCCGGCTCGACCTGACAACCACTTCTTCGACTGTGTCGTTGGATGTTTCGCCGCCGCGTCTACCCTAGGTCTTATGACTTCCGACGACCCGCGAAGAAATTTGAGAGTAGATTTGAGAGTAGTGTAATTTTTACTAAACGGCAAGCAAAACGAATGAACAAACGAAGTAAAGGCGGCCAACATTTTCGGAAGAAGGTTGAGAAGAACAAGCGCGAACGCGCGATCCAGAACGCCAAAAAACAAGAGCGCTTAAAGGCCTTAAAACGCGAACGTCTAAACGTTTTAGACGACGGGAGGGAAAAGTAATGGCGGAACTTAAACGGGACGACGCGTCGCAAGCCTTGAAAGACGCGAAGGCGTTGGGGAAATTCTACACGCCCGCGTCGGTCGCGCGTCTTGCGTCGCGACTGATCGCCGACTTCTTCGAAGGCGATCTGACAAATAAGAAGGTCTACGATCCGACGTGCGGATCGGGATTCCTTCTTCACGACTTAGCGTCGCAACTTGAAGCGCCCGTCCACGTCTACGGTCAGGACGTCGACGGGAAATCGGTTGAGATGGCGAAATCAAACTTGCTGGGAGCAAAAAACATCCGTTCCATAAACTACGGCGTAGGGGATACGCTTTTAGCGCCTCATTTCATGAACGAACGATTCGACGCGATCACGGCGAATCCCCCCTTCTCTCTGAAATGGGATTCGTCGAAGGTCGCCGCCGACGATCCGCGCTTTTCGCATATCTTGGCGCCGAACAAAGCAAGCGACCTTGCGTTCATTCAACACGGCTTGCACCTTCTCAACAAGGACGGATGCGCGTCTTTTATCATGTTTCCCGGCGTGTGCTACAGAGGGGGAAAAGAATCTTGTATAAGAGTGCAGATTCTTTCCCACGTCGCCGCCGTCGTCGCTCTTCCTGAAAAACTCTTCAACGAAACGTCGATCGGCGTCGTCTTGTTTTTTCTGACGAAAGAACCGCAGCTTTCCGTCCTCTTCGTCGACGCGACGGGGGTTGAGACGAAGAAGGAGGGCTCCGCGTTGGCGTTGACGAAAGAGTCGATCGACCTGATCGCAAAGACGGTCAGAGAACGCCGGAACGTCGAGTATTTCGCGAAGTTGGCCGACCACATGGAAATCCACGCGAACAAGTACAACTTCACCCCGTCGTCGTACGTCGACAAGAAGGACGACCGCGAAAAGATTGATATCGACGAACTAGAGCGTCAAATCGCGGTAATAGTTGCGAAGAACGCCGAAAACCGACGACGACTTAATGAGATCGCGAAAGAGCTAAGAGGGTAATTTGAGAGTAGTGTAATTTTTACTAAACGGCAAGCAAAGCGAACGATCGCGCGTATCAAGCGCGAAGAAAACGCTAAGCGGAGCGCCGAAGGTATGGAGAGGGCTTGCCGGTGATCTTCGTTTAATTATTGGGAGTTGGGAGAATGACGGAAAGAGAAGAACGACTAGCAAGCATACGCCGGAGAATCAAGATTCTTCGTGAGGCGCTTGAAGACCCGACGTTGTTGACGGAGTTGACTATAGACGGGGTGTCTGAACGTTTTGACAGGGCGCAAGCAAGAGAAGAACTTAAAGAACTAGAGTTGGAAGAATCGCGTTTAACGCGCCCGTCGCGTTTGTATCAAGTGGTGTTAAAATAAGATGATTTGGAATCTATTGAAAAGCGACCGAATCCGCCGAGCTCTCTATGCGTTAAAGTATAACGCGATAGAAGAACGACCGACGCGCCGTCCCGTGTACGTGTCGACTAAGTCTGAAGATCGAGAGTTGCCGACGGAACAACGCCGCCGCCTCATTAGCGAAGCGCGCGACCAACAGCGCAACTTCTCTTTGGCGGGTTTCGCGCTAAGAAAGCATCTTCAGTTCGTGAGTTATTACCGCTTTTCTGCGGGGACGCCCGATCGAGAGTTTAACAAGCGTTTAGAACGCCTTGTCGCGCTCTGGAAGGCGCCGCAGAATTGCGACGCGTCGCGGCGTAGAGGATTTGACGAACTTATGACGATCCTAGAGAGCCACCGCGCGATCGACGGGGACGTGGGGGTGTTGAAACGCGCGGACGGTCGGATTCAACTAATCGAATCGGACCGAATCGCGACGCCTTCCGACTTCGGCGCCGACCCTTCGTGGGTCAACGGCGTCAAGATCGATTCCGACGGCGCGGCGCGTTATTACTCGATATGCAAGCGCAAGGAATACGGCGGTTTTGAGTTCGAACGCGTCGTGGACGCTCGAAACTTCGACCTTCCCGCATACCTAACCCGCGCGGATCAGATTCGCGGCGTGTCGTTGTTCGCGCCCGCCGTCGAGATGGTCTCTTACCTTTACGACGGGTTGTCCTATGCTTTGGCGAAACTCAAACTTGAACAGATTCTAGGCCTGAAGACGACGTTGTCAGACGGCGAATCAATCGTGGCGCAATACGACGACCAAACGACGGACGACGCGGAAAGCATTGAACGCAAGGCCGCCGAAACGTTTGGGTCTGACGTGATGCATTTGGCATTGAAGGTTGGAGAGGACGCGCAGTTCATGGAATCGTCCAACCCTTCGCAAAACTTCCAAAGCTTTTGCGAATCGATCATTCGGATGATCTTCGCGGCTCTCGACGTTCCCTTCTCATTTTACGACGGATCGAAGACGAACTTCTACGGGTCGGAAGGGGAATTCGAACAGTATTTGGACAGCGTCGAGAAGAAACAAGCGCCTACCGTCTCGATGCTCGACGGGTGGATATTCGATTGGCTTTTGCCAAACTGGATTCTTGACGGAAAGATAACCCTTCCCGCCGGATGGACGCTCGACGACTTGCGCGGCGACGTCGGATGGAGAGGATCGGGCGCGCCGGCGTGGCGGCTCTTCCGTAACGTGAAGGAAGTCCAGGCGGGGATAAGCGCGGGACTTGTGTCGCCTCTCAAAGTGGCGGATTCGTACGGGGAAGACATGTTGCGCAATATCGACGAATTGGCGCAAATCCGCCGATACAGCGCGGCGCAAGACGTCTTCGTCCCGTACGGGGAAGAACAGAAAATCAACAACGGACTATAGGTGCGTTATGTTAGAGAAGAGAATAAAAATCAAGGTGATTACGTCGTCCATCCTGGAGCATCCAGGATTGGGACGATTCCGCGTCAAGACGGAGACGGCGGCGCCTAGCAAAGAGCGCGTTCCGCTCGATTACAACCACAACGAAGAAGAGGTAATCGGCTACGTTGAGAACTTCCAATGCAACGCGGACGCGATCACCGCCGACGGGGTCGTGTTAATCGGCGACGATTCGAGCGACGCCGCGAAAACGTTCGCGCAAAACATAGACGGCGGCGTGCCTTTTGAGGCGTCGGCGTTTCTAGACCTCTCAGAGGCGGAAAGCGTCGAGCTAGAAGACGGCGTCGTCGAATGGTCAGGGGCGCTTATTCGCGGCGTCGCCGTCTGTCCTTACGGGACGGATCGAAACACGACGGCGTCGTTAAAGTTGGGGGAAACGAACTTCGTAGTTCGTTTAAGCGAATCGGCAAAAACAATAGAGGACGAAACGATGGACGAAGAAAAGAAAACGGCGGAATCGGGCCCGCGTGAAGAGCTCGAAACGATGATTGAAGAATTCGGCCTTGAACGCGGCGTGGAGTTCTTCCGCAAAGGCGTGTCGATTGAAGAGGCGCGGGAAATCGACTATCAAGAGTTAAAAGCGCGGCGCCTCAAGGCGGAAGAAGAGAAGGCGCAAAGCGCGGCGCCTGTCGGCGACTCAGAATCCCTTGAAACTGACGACGACGAAAAAGAAACGAACGCGGCGTTAAAAGCGGAGCTTGCCAAACTTTCACAAGAGATTACCGAATTAAAAGCGACGTTGCGTCGCGGCGATCCCGACGGTCTTTCCAGTTCCTTTCAACGTGAGGACGACGCGGCGCAACGCCCCAAATTAAACCCTTTAGCGGCGGCGGCGGAAAAGTTTCGACGCATTGGAACGAAGGTTGACTGATTAACAAAACGGAGAATAAATAATGGCTTTAATGACTTCTACGGACGTCCTCAAGATTAACAACTCTGAAGAGCTTGTCGGGTTGATTGAGGACGTGGTGCAGGAAATCCCGGAAATTAACTTCTTCGCGGCGTCCCCCGTTCAAAAGAATTCCTATAAGACGCTAGCGCTTACGGCTCTTCCGTCGACGTCGTTCCGCGCGACGGGCTCTTATCGAGAGTTCCAAACCGCGACCCTTGCGACGAAGACTGTCGAGTGCAAATACCTTGACGCGTCCTGGATTCTCGAAAAGGCGGTTGCGCAACAGAGCGATTGGGGGGAAGATTTCGCGAAAGCGTTGACGCAACGCGCCCACCTCAAGTCGGAATTCTTCACCCTTGCAAAGCAAATTTGGCAAGGGACGGACTCAGACGCGAACGGCTTTACAGGACTTGACGCAATAATCGACGCGGTGACCGACGGCGACGTGAAAGAAATGGTCGTTACGGCGAACGCAGGCGCGATCACGGACGCGTCGACGGTCTACGCCGTACGAACGGGGATTGATTCGTGTCAGTTGGCGTGGGGCTCGAACGGTCAATTCAACGAATCGGACGTTCGCGAACAGCTCTTGACGTCGAAGGATTCTTCGAAGACGTCGGGCGCGTGGTTTTACGCGCAAGATTTGGGCGGATGGGTCGGCTTACAGGTGACGTCAAAGTACGCGGCGGCAAAGATTACGGGCCTTAGCGCGACAAACACGAAACAGGGATTGAACGACGACCTTCTTTACGAACTGATTGAGAAGTTCCCCGTAGGGATGAAACCCGACGGTCTCTTTATGTCGCGCCGAAGTTTCGCGCAACTTCGGCAAAGTAGGACGGCGTACAATCCGATTGGCGCCCCCGCGCCGTACGTTCAGGAATTCGAAGGGATTCCAATTTACGTAACAGACGCAATTCCCGACAACGGAACGATTAGCGCGTGAAATACAGCGTCGACCCAAAAGTAGTCGCCGTCCTAGCGGCTAAGATTGCGAAACGCGCGGCGGAATACACGGCGCGGGACGTGAAGAGCGCGGCGGCTAGGTCAATGAAGAGCGGCGGGAAAAATCGCCGGTCGAAGAATTACAAACATTCTTTGCCGGGGAATCCGCCGTTCTACCATACAGGCGGCATAAAAAAAGCGATTGCGTTTGAAGAAACGTCTGAAGGTTATGTCGTCGGCCCTGAGGCAAGGGGAACTTCGAAAGCGTTAAAGACGCTTGAAAAAGGCGGAACGGGGACGTTTTCGAAGACGGTCTATTCGAAGGATTACGAATCGACCTTGAGGCGCCGGGCGCGACCGGCGAAGGGTGGCAAGACGCGCCCCGCGACGGCGCGAAAATACTTCTTCGTTCTGTCTGACGGAAAGACGAAGACGACGACTCAATACCGCTACTTCTACTCGAAGGACGCCTGGAAGAAAGCGACGTCGTCCCCTGATTTCCTCAATTGGGCAAAAAGGGCGCAATGGACGGAGAAGAAGGAAGTCAAGATCGCGCCCCGTCCGTATATGAATCCAGCTCTGAAGAAGGAAACGGCGCCCAACAGGATCGAGCCTAGGATTAAACGTGTCGCTAATCAATTCAAGACGACAAAAACAAGGAGAAAGAAATGAGTTTATGCACAGGTTTTGATTGTTCCGTGTCGATCGGCGGAAAGGCGATCAAGACGATCGGCGACGTGACCTTCTCACAGAGCCGAACGGAAATTGAGGTCAAGAATAAAGCGTCGGATGAAGTTCGCTATCTTTCGGGCTTGAAGTCGACGTCCTTTGAACTGACCGTCCAGGCGGGGACGGATCCAGCGGACGAAGGAAGCGTCGACGGCTACAAACTTTTATTGGATATGTTCGAGAACCAAACCGTGAAAGAAGTCGTCTTCACTAATCCTGATTCCGGGATCGCGAAGACGGCGAACATGATATGCACGAAATTTGACGCGTCGGAGCCGCTCGACGATTTGGCGACGGCGTCCGTTACGTTGAAGATTACGGCGCAAGGGACGACGGCATGACCGCGCGTTAGGCAATATATTTGCGAGGTGACGTTGTAACGGAAGAGAGGAGGTCGATCTATTGGGTCGGCCCCTTCTCTTTAACGCGGATGAAGAAGAAAGGATGATTGAATGATAAAGACTCTTGCGAATTTTGCCGTCGTCTTCCTAAGCGTTGCGGCGTTTGGCTTTGTTTGGCTTTCAAATTCGTCGATTTTCGAGAAGGCGGCGGCGTCAATGGCGATCGTTTTATCCGTCCTGTACGTGTGCGTCGCGCGGGGGTTTGACGATGAATGATTCTCTAATCTTCCCATGCGCGGCGGTCGTTCTTGTCGCGACGTTGGCGCGCGTTCCAAAAGACACGTTCGCGTCGAAATCTTACGGACTCTTCCTTGTGATCGCAAGCTTGACGATTGAGTTTTTAACGTTTACGTCGGGTATGTCGTCCCCTGAAAAATACTCTTCTTACGTCGTCGTCGCGTCGACTCTCTTTTTTCTGAACTTACAGGCCGCGCAAAGCGTTTACGGTGAATACGATGAACGGCGCGAATAAGTCAATCAAGATTTCTCTAAAGAACGACGCGGGCGTTCTTCAGGAATACGACCTCTTCGACGTCGCCGATCATTCATTTCGAAGGCTTTTATGCATCGCAAGGATCGACAACGACGTCAAGGACGACTACTTTCAAGAAATATATCTTTATCTTTTGAGAGACCGTGAAAAACTCAAAGGCGAATATGTCAATTGGGTTTTGATTCGCGCTTACCGCGTCGCTGTTCATGAGATGAAAATGAAAACGTTCGTTAGGTCGTGTAAGACGAAGAAGTTCGTGACAAGAGAAGATTCGAAGAACTACTTCGAGCGCAACGGCAAAACGGCTAAGCCTAGCGAAGAGATTGTCGCGAAAGATTTACTCGAGACGGCGATGACAAAAGCGAAACTCAACGACGAAGAGAAAGCGATTCTTCGATGGTACGTCCAGGACTGCAAAGGCTATAGCGCCTACGTCAGATTGGGCAGTCATGAGTATCACAACCTTTTTAAAGCGCGCGAAAACGTCAAAGTCGTCTTGTCTCAGTGGTACAAAAAGACGCCTGTGAAAGTCAATAAGAAGTACGTCTTCCCGTGGTTGCGTTACTTGTTATAGACAAAATCGACGCAATGTTTTTTATTACAAAAGCCCGAACGAACTAGAACGAAGGGCGCGTCTTCGCGTTGATCCGCGTTTGCGAACTTCGTATGATACGACGCGCCGTCCGTTCTCTCTCGAAGAGACGCGATCCTCTCTTTGTTGCGACACTCGATTTCAGTGCAGACAAGACCGCGACAGGAACACCACTTGCGCCCAGTGTCCGTCGCATAGACGCATTTCACGGTCGCCTCCATAATCCGTCCCCGAATACGGGCGGGTAGAAGTAGCCTTCTTCATAGAAAAACCACGCTTTCACAGGGTCTTTTTCATTGACGACGCCCTCGAACGCGACGCCGACAAACGACCACACGCCGCGATCGGATTCGGCTATGTCGTCGTCTGTCAAAGTGAACGAACCTGGCGACATCGTGAGAAAGGCCCGCGACAAATCATTAGTATATTCGTATGGAATAACGTTTCGTATCTCTTTTGTAGAGCCGTCAGAGAATATGATATTAATCTCTAGATGCGAAAAGCCCGACCCCGCGTCGACGTCAGTATATATCATTTGTTCAGACTCAAAAATAAAGCCCTGATCGTCAAGATTTTGTCCAGGCGATTGTATTTCTATTCGTTCCACCGTTTTTAGCGTCAAGCAACATTTGCATTTATTCGTCGTGTTTACTATCATATCGTTCCCTCCGGATCGTATGGATCGACGGGGACAAGTCCTTCGACCGCGTCGGGATTCTTTGCCGCGTCAGACTTGAACGCGTTTATCAGGACGCGCTTTTTGACAAGCGTCGTCGTCGGGGTTTTGGTTATGTCTGAGACGAAATCTTTCGTTTGCGTCTCGAGGCCCGACAGAACGTTTCCTGAAGAGTTCGCCGCGTAGATCGTCTCCGTCGTCGGCGACAAATACTTATACTCGATCGCCAACGTCCCGTCGGCGTTGCACGCAACGCTCGAGACGAAAGCGATCGCGCCGGTCGTCGCCGTGTCGCCAACGGTAAAACCGGTAACGACCGTTCGCGCTACAAGAGATACCGTCGTCGGCGTTACGGTCGTTACCGCGTTTGACTTCTCGATCGTCCCCAATCCCGTCAAGAGTTCCGCCCCTTCATCCGCCGTTCCTACGACGACGTCTTCCGCAAGGAACGGATTCGTCACCGCGTTCGACGTTTCGAAGGTCGCCGTCAAAGAAGACGTGCCGTCGGGGTTCTCCTGGTAGTCCATCCACGGGGGCAAGGTCGCGTCCCCTAGGCCCGTTCCTTTTGGCCCTTGCGGCCCTTGTTCGCCCTGATCCCCTTTCTCTCCTTTTTCGCCTTTTTCCCCCTGTTCGCCTTGCGGCCCCTGAGGCCCGGCGGGGCCGGGTTCCCCTTGCGGGCCTTGCTCTCCAGCGGGGCCCGGTTCCCCCTGTTCGCCTTTTGGCCCTTGAGGCCCGACGGGGCCCTGTTCGCCCTGATTGCCTTTCTCTCCCTTTTCTCCCGGCTCTCCCTGAAGACCTCGAAGACCGGCGGGGCCCGGCTCCCCTTGCGGCCCCTGCGGTCCGGCGGGGCCCGGCTCC
>JAUNWB010000395.1:624-1583 GCA_030540535.1 Elusimicrobiales bacterium | reverse complement strand
ATGGCATTGGAATGCGGCTCAACCTGCCCCTCGATTTCGCCCGCTTTGCGGAGGTCCCGGAGCTCGTCGACAATCCGATTGCCGAGGTAGGCGGGATCGGTGGTGCACAGGTGGGCGAAGGAGCGCACCCAATCCGCGCGCTGGGTCTCATTGGCCTTGGGGTCGTGCGCGGGTTCGAGAATGCGCTCCTTGATGGTGGCCAGGAGCGCATCGCGATTGTGCGTGAGATTGAGCCCGCGGAGCGCCGGGTGGGTCTCTGCCAGGCGCTGAAACTCGTTGCCGATGTGCGAGGAGATGGCGTTCTCGAGCGAGTCGAAAACTTTGGTGACATCGCCTGTGCGGAGCGACTTATATTGCCGGCTGCGGGCGCCGAGGACATGCTCGAAGGCGTGGTCGCCGAAGATGCCATATTCGGCAGTGAGGGCCTTGTGGAAGGCATTCAGCGTGGCGATATTGGCCTTGCGCTCGGATTCCACCTTGCAGCCGGAGTGGAACCAATTCGCCGAGAGCTTCTCAGTCTTGGTGTTGAGCACGATATCCCGCCGGAGGGAATAGGCATTGGCGAGCCGGGAAAAGTCGGTGAGTGTGAGGGCCATCGGAGCAATCCTTTCAACGTCGCGGAGGGTGCAGCACCGTGCTGCGCATCACTGGGGAATACGGATAGAAGGAAGCGAGGTTACAGGGCTTTTGGAGGGGGCATTAAAAAGCAGGCGCCCGTGTGGGGCGCCTGCTTTTCGTGGGGAACTCAGAGGGCTGCTTTACGTGCTTCCAGCTGAGCGATTTGCGCTTCCAGCTCCACCTTGCGGTCGCGCTGATTCTGAATGATGGCCTCGGGGGCCTTGGAGACGAAGGCCTCGTTGCTGAGTTTGGCATTGATGCCCTTGAGGAAGCCCTGGAGCTTGGCAATTTCCTTCTCGATCTTCTCCGCTTCGGCCTTGGTATCCACCAGCCCTTCGAGG
>JAUNWB010000395.1:0-608 GCA_030540535.1 Elusimicrobiales bacterium | reverse complement strand
ATGGCGGTCTGAATGGAACCGGCATCGCGTTCGAGCTTGGCGCGGAGCGCTTCGGAGGCGGCGTGGAGGAGGACGCGGATGTTGGCCGCGGGGGGCAGGCCGGCTTCGGCGCGGAGCGCGCGGACGCCCGTGATGAGGTCGCGCTTCGTTTCCACGTAGGTGAGGACGGCTTCGGAGAGGCCCCAGGCCTGCTTCTGCGCCTCGGTGTAGCCCGTGGGATAGGGGGCGCGCATGATGCTCTCCTCCTCCCCGCAGTAGCCCAATTGATGCCAGATCTCTTCGGTGACGAAGGGCATGTAGGGGTGCAGGAGCCGGAGAATCTTGCCATAGACATCGGCGAGGAGGGCGAGCACCTGTTTGCGACGGGCCGCATCCTCGGCATTGAGGTCGCCCTTCGCGTATTCGAGATACCAATCGCAGAAGTCGGTCCAGGCGAAGTCGTAGATCGCCAACGCACCTTCCTGGATGCGATAGTTGCTGAGGGCACTCTTGAGGGCGGCGCAGACGTGGTCGGCCTTCAGGAGCAGGTGACGGTCGTCATCATGAAGGAGAGCTGCGTCGAGGATGAGTTCGCCCGTGGCATGATCGGCGAAGGAGAAGCCACCCAA
>JAUNWB010000394.1 GCA_030540535.1 Elusimicrobiales bacterium | reverse complement strand
TGGGCTTCATGCCAAGGGCGGCTTTGAAGTCCTTATAATGCACATAGCTGCTTGCCATCGGCGCCATCTCGTACTTGGCCTTTGCCGCCCGGTCCAGAAATGTGTGGTCCAAGGGCCGGAAATACGGCATCTTGCAGGGCTCCGTGTCGACATCCTTCAGGGCCGAGCCATTGTAGTCCGGGTCCATGAGGTAAAAGGCGTTCCCGTTCTTCAGGACGTACACGTTCTGCCCCGTGAAGAACTTGGACTTGTCCAGGACAGGCTTTGGGATATTGACCGAGAGCTGCCTATGCGGCGTGACCAGGGCGTCCATGGGACGGATGCCCTTGCCGGCGTTCAGCTCCTGGATACGGACGATGCCGGGAGCCGCCTTCAGCTCGTAGTATTTGCCGAACTCCATGATGTTGGACATGGCAATCGTTCTGTTCTCTGCGATATATCGGTTGAGTTTCATAGTTCAGACTCCTTTCCTGGCGGCCTCACGGATGGCCTTGAGGGCCGCCTTGAGGTCCTTCTGCGCGGACTTTGCCGCAGCACTGATACTGCCCTCTGCCTTCACGCGGCGGTTTACCGCGGGGAGGACGTCCGCGCATTCGCGGCAGAGATAGACTGGCGTTGTGGCTTCCTTCGACGAATCAGGCTCGTGCCCGCAGAACCCGCAGGCAGGGGACCGGCCCGAGATGACCAGCGACTTCCCGGCGACGCGGACGTCGACGATATCGGTCGCATAGGTGAATTCATGTCTCTTGGCGAACTCAGCGGGAATCACCATGCACTGGGTATAGTGGAACTTTGTCACGCGGGGAGCAGCGTAAAAAGCGGCGCTTCCTCCGCAGCGCTTCATGAGCTCGCTCAACATGGGGAGTGATTCGTCGCCCGGGTCCATCTTCTCGATGGTGATGCAGCTCTTCCTGACGAAATCGTAGGTGACCTTCAGGAAGAATGGGTTGCCTTCCCGTCTGCGTGCGTCAAGGTCCTTCGGGATTTCGAGCAGGTCCCGCTGTTCGGGGGTCAGGTAAAGAAAACGCCCCCTGCGCACGATGCCGGACGTGAGCGCCGGTTTCGCCGTAGCGGGGGCATAACTCAGGATTTCGGCCGCGGTGGCCTTGCTGAGGAGGATGTCGTTGTCGTCCCCATAGCGCAGGGTCACGTAATCCCTGCCCGGGACCCACCCGATGGCGTCCACCAGGTTGGTGGGGATGGTGACGCAGACAGCCCTGCTGTTGCGGCCACCAAGATGCGCCTGGCAGATGGTGCTGGTCGTTGAGTCGCTGGGCCTTGCCATGCGGAGGGTGAGCGACGCTCCATTCGTGATGCAGGCGTACTCGACCCCGTCTTCAAAAATCGTGTTGCGGATTTCCCTGGCAAAACCAAGCCTTCTGACTCCAATGAGGGATTTGTCGACTGTTGTCATAGTTCTGTCTCCTTACTCGCTATTCAGCGTAATTTTGCAGGTATGAAATTTGTGGACCTCCGTTCTTCAAACAAAAACCTGCACTACGAGAATGGTCAAAATGAGAGGTTCGTAAGGAGGCGGCCCGTGGCGGGCCGAGGTATTTTGGGCGTAAAAAAGAGGAGAGCCCGAAA
>JAUNWB010000393.1 GCA_030540535.1 Elusimicrobiales bacterium | reverse complement strand
TTACCCGCCGGCTGGTGTATTCCGGCGCGGATATCAATGCCAAAAATAACTATAACCACTCTCCCATGTTCCTGGCGCTGGAAAAAGAGCGCGGGGAATTTATCGATTTATTTTTAACCAGCGGCGTAAAAGAAGGCCTCAGCACGGATTATCTGTTCCGTGCGACCGCCAAAAAGAACCCCGTCGGCGTGCTTGCCATGCTCAAAGGCGGGATTGACCCGAACGTTAAAAACGAAAAAGGCAATACGCCGCTGATTATTTCGGCCTCGCTGGGGGATTTGAACAGCGTACGCTCTCTTTTGGCGTACCGTGCCGACGTAAACGCCGCCAATAACGACGGCAATACGCCGCTGATTTACGCCGCGCGCTATAACCACCCCGAAGTGGTGCGCGAACTGTTAAAACCGCAAACCCTGCAGGCTCCCATAGACATCAACGCTCAAAACAAGCTGGGTCAGACTGCCCTGTACTGGGCGGCTGCCAAAGGGAACGACAAAGTGGTGCGCCGTCTGCTGGCGGCGGATGCCGATTTTACCCTGGCCGCTAACAACGGGCAAATACCGTACGTGGCGGCGCAAAAGAATAAACGCACTGCGGTTCTGCCTTTGTTTGAGCAGAATTTAACCGAACTTAAAAACAGCGTGATCGAAGAAGATAACGCCGCCATTATCGCTCAGGCGAAAGCGGAAGGACGCGAGCTGCCCGGCGTGAGTGAAGTGGAAGAAGTGACGGACGCTGATATTTTTAAAGCGGCCGAAAAAGGCGATTTGGAATTGGCGCGCCGCGTGGTGGACGCCAACAAAGCCGTTGTCTTTGATAAAAACCAAGCGGGCGATCCTCCCTTGTTGGTGGCGGTGGAACACGGCCATACCGAAATTGTGGACTTTTTAATTAACAACATGGCGCGTTTATTTGAAGCGTCGGCGAAGGGAAACGCGTTTCACGTGGCCGTTAAAGCGCAGAATTTGGATATGCTCAAACACTTGGTACAGCTGGCCCGCCAGGAAGGCCGCCTGCCCATGATGCTTGAATATAAAGCCGTACCGCCTAAAGAGGCGCAGTTGTCCGGGACGCTTTCCCCGCTCGGCTTTGCCGCGCTTGACTGCAATAAGGAAATTTACGATTATCTGATTTCCGTCGGTGCGCGGCCGGGTATTCGCGGCGGCTCCGGTAATGCTCTCGGGTTTGTTTCTCCGGCGGATTTAATGGATAAATGCAAGTCCCGTCCAGCTCAGGCCAAGACGCTGAAAGCTCCCACCCAGCAGTCTGCAAAAAAAGCGGGTGCCGCGGCCAAAAAAACGCCCGCCAAAAAAACAACGGCTAAAAAACGGTAAGGTGTTCTAACGGTTTATCAACTGCCGTCCCACGGGACGGCAGTTTTTTTATAAAGCCGCATGGCGGATAAGATTTACAAAACAGATTATTTTTTGTTACACTTCTGTATATTCAAGAGAGATTTATGAAAAAATTTTTATTTTTGGGGATACTTTTTATCCTTCCGTTAGGTATTAGCGCACAAGAAGTTGTGCTGGAACGGGAACAAGTCCGTCGGGCGGGCTCCTATGAAGTGCGCCAACTCCATAAAGGT
>JAUNWB010000392.1 GCA_030540535.1 Elusimicrobiales bacterium | reverse complement strand
GTGTCTGTATATCTGATATTTCCTTTCCAACCGTTCATAATTCCCGGAAGGAGATTCACCAAAGGGGTGAAGCTGTTCGAGAATATCCTCACAGTCTCTGGCCCGGCAAAACTCCTGGAAAGAGAGAGGATACATTCTGAGATAAGCAATACCGGCAGGGAGAAAGAAATCCTTTGAATTTACAGTTCTTGCCAGATAGCTGCCGCTTACGATAATATCACAGGAAAGCCGTTCTCTCAAATCGCGGATAGAATTGTATACCATCTGGCTTTCCTGTATTTCGTCAATCACCAATACAGTATTCTCGTTGTCGCAATATGGCGGGAGACCGGCCTGTTCACAATATTCTGCCATAAAACTGCCGCCGCTTTCGCTCAGCAAGTCCTCGAAGCCGTATTCGTCACGGACCAGATTGATGTAGATAACGTTGTTATAGTGGCTGTACGTAAATTTTTTTATCTCGTGTGTTTTTCCTACCTGCCTGGGACCTTCTACCTGAAGAACTGTGTTATGGCGCTTTCTTTTCCAGGCTGCCAGTTCCTTTTGTACATCTCGTTCAAGTTCAATTTCATTTTTTACAAATCCTGGCAATAAAACCAACTCCTCCCTGTTCTTCAACAGAATCATTATAGCATACCCCGGCTAAATGGAAAAGGCAAATGCAGCTCTTTTCTTTTCGGAAAAGGCGCAGCAGGGAGGCCCTTGCTATCCGTGATTCTGATCCTTCTGGAACTCTGCAGGAGAGATTCCCGTGATCTGACGGAACGTTTTAAAAAAGTAGCTGTAATTGTTAAAGCCCGCCTGAATACATGCATTGTTTGCAGAAAGCCCGTCGGAGAGCAGCTGCTTGGCCAGATACACGCGTTTTAAGCGGATGTACTGAATCAGGGTGGTGCCGGTGCAGCGCTTGAAAATCCGGCATAAATAGGAAGCGCTGAAATTGGTCTCGCGGGTCAGGTCCTCGATGGTGAGATCGTCCGTAAGATGTTCGTTGATATAGCGCAGGAGCCTGGAAATGACAAAAACAGTTTCCTTATTTGGAGCAGAGGTTTTGCCGCTGTAGTGAAGGTCATTAAAAAGGTTTGCCAGCAGTTCATACAGAACAGCGCGCTGGTGAATGTCCTGCCCGTAATGAAAGGAATCATCGTCGTAATTCTGCAGCAGCCGGCAGTAGCGTTCGAATTTTTCCAGGGGGCAATGGAAAAGCGGATAGTTGGGGCTTGCGTCGTCAAAAAGCCATAAGAGATTGGCGCTTTCCGAGCAGGCGGCCAGCAAAAAGCTGGGGTCCAGGCAGATGGCAAAGCGTTTGTGCAGAATGCCGCTGTGAGGAATGAAATGGTGCGGCTCAAACATTCTTATAAGCGCAATATCGCCTGTTTTCAGAGAGTAGAGCGTGTCGTTGAGCATCAGGCTGCCGGCATCCGTCAGATAGAACTGGATCTCATAAAAATCATGGAAATGGTATGCGGCATCAAATTCACAGGATGGATTTCTCGCAATACCGGAAAAATCACCTTTGTATACGTCACGATGGGGAAGAAATACGCCGTTCATAATTGTTCATTCTCCTGTTCAAAAATTTTTCCACCTGT
>JAUNWB010000391.1 GCA_030540535.1 Elusimicrobiales bacterium | reverse complement strand
ATACGCGTTGATTCTTTTCTTTGCGGGCGTTGTCCACAATGTCATCCCAATGGGCACGCATCCGCTTCAGCGTGGCCATATTCCGGCTGAACTGCTTCACCGCGGCATTCTTCGAGGTCGTCTTTACAAGTTCCTTACCCTTAGCCAACGTCTCGGGCGTTTCTTCACCCAGAGCCGCGAGGCCTTTGGCGAGCTCTGCACGCAGGGTGGCGGCTTCGGTCAACTGCGCCTGCAATTTCAGGGCTTCCTGGAACTTCCTGAGGATCTCACGCGGCGGAGCTTCGGTCTCTTCTGCGGAAGCCTCTTCACCTTCGGCAGCGGGTTGCGGTTCCTGAAGCGTGAGCCACTGTTCCTCTTCGGGGAAGAGCATCGGCTGCGCCTTGGTGCGCATCTGCGTGATCAACACACCGGCCTGCTCCACATCCTTGGCCAATGCCTGTGCGGCGGCATTGGCTTCTTCGGTCATATCCATCAATTCATGGCTCGGCTCAGCCACGGGCACAGCGGCTTCGGCCGCAGGCACTTCGGCAGACGTTTCTTCCTTCTTGCCATCATCGGAATTGACGTGCATCAATGCAAGAATTGAGCCGCCGATAATCGCCAGGAAGAGGAAGGCAATGCCGCCGATAATGCCGGCCACCATGCCCTTGCTGAGGCCTGCCTTGGGCGGCGTCAACGGCACATTGATGGGCACAGAGGGGATCGGCTTGGAGGGCATCTCAGCCGATGCCGTCTTGCCCTTGATAACAATCCGCTTGCCGCCGAGGCCGCCGCTCGCCTTCGAGGCGGAGATTGCCTTGCGCATATCGGCCAACAGCGAATCGTAGTTGGGATAACGGCGCATCGGCTCCGCTTCCAACATACGCATCACAATCTTCGCAATCTCTTCGGGGCACCCGGGCGCCACTTCGCGCAGATCGCGCGCGGGCCCTTCCAAACGGGCCTTCATCACAGCCACAGCATCAGGCCCCTCAAAGGGCGGCACCCCCGCGATGGCATGATAGAGCGTTCCGCCGAGCGAATAGATATCGGCACGTAGGTCCACCTTCTGCTTGAGCAACGTCTCGGGCGCGATATAGTAGGGCGTGCCCCACACTTCATTATTGGTGCTCTTGCCCATCAAAGCTGCGATACCGAAGTCCGCCAGCTTCGCCTCTTTGGCTTCATTGATCAACACATTCTCGGGCTTCACATCGCCATGGATGAGCCCCTGCTCCGAAGCAGCCTTGAGCCCCTGCGCAATCTGATAGCCGATATTCAACACCGTTGCGGGGAGCACCATGCCCTGCGCCTTCATCATGCGGTCGAGCGCATCGGGCTGCACCAGTTCCATCGCCAGGAAGGGCTGCGCCTCATATTCACCGAAAGCATACACCGCCACAATATTCGGGTGGTTCAACTTCGCCGCCGCCTGCGCCTCACGCCGGAAGTTTTCGAGGAAGCTCGGGTCCTCATCCACCTTCTCGCGCAGAATGACCTTCACCGCCACCTTGCGCTGCAACCCATCATCCATGCCCTCATAGACGGCTCCCATGCCGCCTTCGCCCAACTTCTTCGTGAGGCGATATTGCCCCAACATGCCGGGCACAAAGACCG
>JAUNWB010000030.1 GCA_030540535.1 Elusimicrobiales bacterium | reverse complement strand
CCTGCGCCGCCAGCCGCGCAACGCCTGGATTTACACGGGTTCCGCGCGCGTGCCGTTCCCTTTTCAGGCCAATTTGTTTGCCCTGCCGCCGGACGTACGCCAAGCGTGCGTGGACGGACTTGTAAAAGCCGCGCAAAACAAAAAAACAACCGCTCCCAAAAATTTTAAAGAATGGTGCCTGCGCGCTTTCGGCCCGGGCGTGTATGAAACGTTCATGCGCCCGTACAATACAAAACTCTGGGGCCGCGCGCCCGAAGACATGACCGCCGACTGGTGCGGCCCGTTCGTGCCGCTCCCCTCGCCGGATGAAATTTTAAAAAGCGCCCAAAAACCGCCGCGCAAAAAATTCGGCTATAACGCCTATTTTTATTATCCCCAAACGGGCGGCTGCCAGGCGTTAGTAAACGCACTGGCCGCGCGCGTTAATAACCTGCGGCTGAGTTCGCCCGTTTCCCGCGTTCATTTACGCAAAAAAACAGCCGTTATTAACGGGAAAACCGTTTCGTTTGATTATCTGGTAAATACGCTCCCGCTGACCGCGTTTTTAAAGTTACTGGCGGACGAACCCGCGCTTACGAGCGCGGCGGAAAAATTAACCGTCCAGTCCGTTACCGTTCTCAATTTGGCGGTGCGCGGCGCAAAAAAAGAGCCGTTCAGCTGGATTTACTGCCCAGACGAAACCGACCCGTTCTTCCGCGTGGGAATGCAAAGCTCGTTCGCGCCCCAAAACGCGCCTGCGGGCTGCCGCTCCTACTATATAGAATTACCGGGCAAATACCCGCAAACCGAAACCGCCGAAAAACGCGTTTGGAATGCCCTTCTTCAAAAAGGTATAATAGACAAGCACGATAAAAAGTTGTTTTCCTTTTGGCAATTTTTACCCTACGCCTACGCCGTTTACGATAAAGACCGCGCAAAAACCGTCCGACAAATACTCGCACGCCTGGGGCGGCGCGGCTGTTTGTGCGCCGGGCGGTATGGCAAATGGGAGTATTCTTTTATGGAAACTTCCCTTTTACAAGGCTTGGAAACCGCAAAAAAACTTGTATAATGAGGTGTTATGAAAGTTCTCGTTTTTGGGGGCAGTTTTGACCCCGTACACAAAGGCCATGTTTCTCTGTTCCGCCGCGCGATGAAAGTAATCGCGCCGGACGCCGCGCACATCGTGCCGGCGTACCACTCCCCGTTTAAGGCCAAGTCGCCCACGCCTTTCCGCCTGCGCATGAAAATGCTCAAACAGGCGTTTAAAGGCATCGGCAAAAACGTGGTGTTTGACGATTACGAACTCAAACAAGGCGGCAAAACCTACACATACCAGCTGGTGCAATACCTTAAAAAATTATATAAAGACCCCGAAATTTACCTTTTGGTGGGCACCGACTGCCTGAACGATTTGCATAACTGGAAAAACCCCGATTTTATTTTTAAAAACGCCGTCGTGGTGGCCGGCAAACGCAAAGGGTACGACGAAAAACCCGCCAAATTCCGCCACGTGTTTTTACCCGGCTTCTTCCCCAAACTTTCGTCCAGCCGCGTGCGCGCGCACATTTTGGCGTGCGGGGACGTGCCGGATACGGTGCCCGCGTCCATCGCGCCCACCATCCGCCAGAACAAACTCTACGGACTCGAAGTACACGACTGGCTCAAAGCACATTTGAAAACCAACCGCTACCTGCACTCTAAAAACGTGGCCGAAATGGCCGCCGCGTTAAGCGATATTTACGACGTAAACGTGGAATCCGCCGTCCGCGCGGGCATCCTGCACGACGCCGGGAAAGGTTTTTCGGGCCCGGAACTCGTCGCGTTTTGCAAAAAGCATAAAATCAAAGTGCCGTTTTTTGAAGACATCTGCAAACAGGAGCCGGCCCTCCTGCACAGCTTTGTATCGTGCTGGCTGGCCAAAAACCGCTTTGGCGTAAAAGACAAAGACGTACTCTCCGCCATCGCCGAACACACCCTGGGAAGCCTGCAGATGAGTACGCTTTCCAAAATTTTATTCGTGGCGGACATTTCGTCCAAAGACCGCAAATATAAAGACGCGTTCGTCATCCGCAACCTGGCCCTGCAGGACCTGGACAAGGCGCTTTTGTACGCGGCCAACCGCAAACTTTTGTTTACCATCGACTCGCAAAAATGGCTGTGCCCTTTGGGGATTGACTTATGGAATCATCTCATCAAACAAGAAAAATAACCGGGAGGATACTGCTCCTTGTTTTGCTGGGCGCGACGGCCTGGGCCGCCTGCGCGCAGTTTGCCTCTCCCCTGGCCTCCAATTTGGCGGGCGATAAGAAGGCCCCCGTACAAGTGACGTTGCTGACCAAACCCGCCATGTTCGTTTCTTATAATCCCCAAACGCGCAAAGCGTCCGTGCGCGTGTTAAACGACAAATTAAATCAAAAAAGTCCGCTCGAACGCACCCAAAAATTATTGGAAGCGGAAAATATAGCCGTCCAAAATCCCAAATTTTTTGAACCCGCCGACACCGAACGGGAAACCTTTTGGAACGGCTTTAAACACGCCTTGTCTTCCTGGCGGCACAATCCTTTTTTGGCCGCGCGCGCGGGGTGGAATTATTTATCCGCCTGGCATAACCGGCGCACCAATTTGTCCCCCGCCGAGTTTGCGCTTTTATCCATGGAACTCACCCAGCTGGAGCCGAGCGACTTCGCAGTCACCTTCCCCGCGCGCAAAAAACGCGCTTCCCGCAAACCCGAACCCGTACCCGCCATCGTGCCCGACGTGGCGGACATGGCCCCCCTGGCCCTTAAAGACCGGCCGATTATCGTAGAAGTGCTAAATGCCTCCGGCCGCAAAGGGCTGGCCCTGGAACTGACGCAATACCTGCGCGACCAAAACGAAAAAGGCCAGCTGCGCGTAGACGTTTTGCAATACGACAACTACCCCTCCACCCAAAACTCCTCCTGGCTGGAAGACTACAGCGGCCGCCTGGTACAGGTCAAACAACTGGGCCGGGCCGTGGGCATCAACGGCGAAATACGCACCGGAGCCGCCCCTAACGTAATTTGCGATACGCGCATCATCCTGGGCAAAGATTTTAAAATGCCCCTGTAGCCGTTCCCAATACACGTAAAAAAATGCTAGACTAAATTGATTGCTCTATATACCGTTTTAATGAGGTGGAAATAATGAATACGAAAGAACTTGTTTGCCTGGCGGCCCGGCTGGCCGATGACAAGAAGGCCGAAAATATCAAAGTAATTGATTTGTGCGGGCTTTCCTCGCTGTGCGACTATATTCTTATCGCCACCGCCACTTCCAAACCGCACCTGGACGCGGTGGAAGAAGAAATCAGCAAAAAACTTAAAGAAGAAGGCTACTATAAATCCAACCGCGACGGGGGCGACAGCAACCAGTGGCGCGTGAGCGACTACGGCGGATTTTTGGCCCACGTAATGACCCAGGAAGCGCGCGATTTCTACGCGCTTGACAAAATCTTATGCTTCGGAAAATAAATCGATTTCAAAAAACCGTTTAATAAAACGGTAAAAAAAGCGGCCGCCAAAAAGGCCGCGTCCAAAACGACGGCTAAAAAAGCCGACGCCAAAAAAACGGCCGTAAAAAAAGCCGCTCCCAAAACCGCGGCAAAAAAAGCAACCGTAAAAAAGACCGCCGTCAAGAAAACGGCCGCTAAAAAAACCACAACCAAAAAAACAACGGTCAAAAAAACCGCCAAAAAGAAATAACCTACCATGCTAGAAAAATTAAAACAAGACGTTACGTTAAAACTTTCCAGCGCGGAATATTTTAAAGGTTCCGAACTGCCGGAAGTCGAATTTTCCGCCGCGCCCGCCCATACGGGGGCGGACTTGTCCATGACGTGGGCCATGGCCGCCGCCAAAAAACTGCGCAAGAACCCCATGGAAATCGCCAAAGAAGCGTGCAAAGTACTGCGCGAAATGACCGTCGTGTCCGACGCACAGGCCACAGCGCCCGGGTTTATCAACTTAAAACTGCAGGACGATTTCATCATCACCACCGCCGCCGACCGCCGCTTGAAAGACCCCAATTTGGAAGGCGCCAAACATAACATTTTAATCGAATTTGTATCCGCCAACCCCACCGGCCCCCTGCACGTGGCCAGCGGCCGCGGCGCCAGCCTGGGCGACAGCCTGGTTAAAATCCACCGCGCCCTGGGCTACAGCTGCGACAGCGAATACTACGTCAATGACGCCGGCAACCAAGCCGAACTGTTGGCCGTATCCGTCAAAGCCCGCAAAGAAGGCAAAGAACCGCCGGAAAACGGCTACCACGGCACCTATTTAATTGATCTCGCAAAACGCATCCCCGCGGACCTGCCCGAAGACCAATACGGCCGCTGGGCGATGGAAGAACTCATCAAAACCCAGCAGCAGGACATGAAAGACTTTCACGTTGATTTTACACGCTGGTTCCGCGAGTCCGACCTGCACAAAGAAGACGCCCCAAAAAAGGCGCTCGCCGCGCTGACCGAACAGGGATATACGTACGAAAAAGAAGACGCGGTTTGGTTCGGCTCCACCAAAGACGCCGAAGCGCAGGACGATAAAGACCGCGTACTCGTGCGCAAAGACGGCCGCCCGACCTACTTTTTGGCCGACATCTCTTACCATAAAAATAAATACGACCGCGGCTACACCACGCTTATCGACATTTTAGGCGCGGACCACCACGGCTACGTACCGCGCATGAAAGCCGCCGTACACGCCTTGGGCAAAGAAGAAAAATCGTTCGTACCGATCATTCACCAGCTCGTCCACCTGACCGAAGGCGGCGAACAGGTGAAAATGTCCAAACGCGCGGGCCGTTTTATTACGCTTCGCGAGCTGATGGAAGAAGTGGGCACGGACGTATGCCGCTTTTTCTTCGCGAGCCGCACCCCCAACGCCCATATGATTTTTGATATGGACCTGGCAAAAAAACGCACGAACGAAAACCCCGTTTTCTACGTGCAATACGTACACGCGCGCATCCATTCCATTTTTAAAGCGGCGGCGGAAAAAGGGTTCACCGAATATAATGTGCCCCCCGTCACGCTCACCCCGCACGAACGCGCGCTGATGCTCAAACTGATTTGGTTCAAACAGGTGCTGCGCAACTGCGTGGCCGATTTGAGCCCCCACCATTTGACGACGTACCTGATTGAACTGGCGGGGCTGTTTCATGCGTTCTACGACAACTGCCGCGTGCTGGACGAACAAAATCCCGCGCAAACCAAAGCGCGCTTGTTCATCTGCCAGCGGGTGGCGGAACGCATTAAAAAAGGCCTGGAATTTATCGGCGTAAGCGCGCCGGAAGAAATGTAAGGTCAAAAAAACGCATTTTGTAACTGCGGGAAGAAAGATCACGCTCTTTTGGGGACGGAGGTTTTTCTTCCCGCCGTATTACATAACAAGGGGAATTGTATGAAAAAAAACATCCGTCTGATACTGGGGCTTATGCTGCTGCCGCTGGCGCTCACTGCGCAAAGCCTGCCCAAAGCCGAAGCCGATTACGCCAAAGGCGATTTCGCCGCGGCGTTAAAAGAGTATGATAACGTTCTAAAAACCGCCACCGGGGAAGAGTTATTGCAAGCCCAGCTGCGCAAAGCGGCCTGCCAATACGGCCTGGGCGAATACTTAAACGCCTACAAAACCATGTACGGCTATACGCTGCCCGAAAACGAAATATGGAAAGCGCGCTTTTTATTATACCGCACCCAAATGGCCCAGCGGGTTTCCAGCCTGTACTATCTCTTGTTAGGCGACGGCGAAATTATGACGGAAGAGGCCCAGAAAGACCCCGAACAATGGACGGAAGCACAATGGTACGAGCAAACGGACAAAGATTACCAAACTCTTTGGGCGCTGCGCGCCGCGCTGATTAACGCGCCGATTGAAAAAGAAACCCTAATTTTAAATTTAAAAGACACCGACACCCAGCGCATCCCCACGCTGTTTGACTTTGCGGTCAATTCCTGGATTTCTTACATCAAAAGCAAAACCCCGGAAGTTTCCCCCCTGGCCAGGGAAGAACACGCGTATTTGGACGGCGCAGCCCTCTTGAGTCAAGACGAAAAAGAAGCCGCCCAAGCGGCCCAAATCGCCGACATTTTGGAAACGGCTTATCTCTTGGACGGGAAAAACCGCCAAAACGCCAAAATATTCTGGAAAACCGATTACATTTTACTTCCCTTTAATAACGCCGGTTTTGAAATTAAAAACCGCAAAAAAGCGCTGCAAACCGCCGTTACCCAATTAAACTTGTTAAGCGGGAACGAAACGGCCTCCAAAAGCTGGTGGAGCAAATTAAAAGGCTACATGGCTCCGGCCGAAAATACGGCTTACGCCCGCGGTTACGCCGCCTTGCAAACCGCCCGCCTGCAATTTAACAACAGCCAGGCTCCCGCCGCCCTGCAAACGTGCGAAACGGCCCTGGCCAAACTGCCGGCCTCGTCGTTTACGCAGGAATGTGCCGATTTAAAACGCACCATCACCCAGGTTTCCTTCTCGCTCAACACCTTAAACGTGCCGCTCAACCGCCAAACGCCGCAGCTGACGGCAACGGGAAGAAACCTGCACAAATTATACGTGCGCATCTACAAAACCTCTTTAAAAGAACTGACGGACCTTTCTCTTAAAAGCAGTTACCGCCGGACGCTTAACTCGTGGGATTATTTAAACCGCCTCGACCGCGAAAACATCCCCGTATTTTTAGACCGCGCGCCGCTGGCGAAAGAATCCTACGACGTAACCTATCAGGAAGTCTACAAACAGCAGTACGCCGAACTTACGCTCCCCGCGCTGGAACCGGGTTTCTATGTGGCGGGCGTTTCCTATAACGAAGCGTTCGACCCCAAACAGGCGCCTGTGCAGATGATGGTTTTAAACGCCACCGATTTGGCGTTTTTCGCCACCGCCGCCATCGAAGGGGACCCGGCCGACTATACCGCCGTTTTGGGCGCGAAAGAAAAACAATTCCGCCCCAACGTGTTCCATGTATATACGGTCAACTTAAAAACGGGCCGGCCCGAACCCAACGCCGATTTGGATATGTTCACCAACTGGCAGGGCGCGCGCCAAAAAGCCCAGACGAACGAACAGGGGTATGCCGCGTTCCAACGCGCCGTTACGGTGGCAACGGACGAACGCAGCCATTCCCCGTATATTTTAAACACGCTCGCGAAAAAAGACGGCTCCGCCGCCTATTCCGCCAACCCGCTGTATTTCCACTTTTACAATAACGAACCCGTCAAACTTTTCGCGCAGACGGACCGGCCCGTTTACCGCCCCGGCCAAAAAGTACGCCTGTCGGTAAACGCGTTCCAAGTATTGCCGCGCGGCTTAAAAACGCTGGGAGGACGGAAAGTGACGTTTACCGTAAAAGACCCCAACTATAAAACCGTCTTTACGGCAACGCCCGTTTTAAACGAACTGGGCACCGCACAGGCGGAAATGACAATCCCCGAAAGCGACCTGCTGGGCCGTTACGAAGTTACGGCCTCGCTGAGCGCCAACGGCAGAACCTACCGTTCTTACCATTCGTTTACCACCGAAGAATATAAACGCCCCGATTACGAGTTAACGCTTTCCGAACCGGAAAAAGCGTTGGAATACGGCAAAACCGCTTCCGTAACGGGTACGGCCAAGTATTACTTTGGCTCTCCCCTGCAAAACGCGCAGGTGAAATACACGGTGGAACGCCGGGATTACCAGCCGCCTTTCTACTGGTGGCTGCGTCCGGCCGGCTACGGCAAAGAAACCGTCGCCCAGGGCGAAACCGTCACGGACGCTAAAGGCAATTTCAAAGTGGAATTTACCCCCTCCGTACAGCATAAAAACGAAGAATTCGCCCAGTACGTAGTAACGGCCGAAGCGTTTGACGAAAGCGGCCGCGCGATTAATACGTCGCGCTCGTACAAAATCAGCTCCAAGCCGCATTTGTTCAAAGTGGAATTTACGCAGGGTTTTTATGACGCAAATACCCCCGGGGCTTTGGCCAAAATCAATTTAACGGACGCGGACGGAAACGGTGTTTCCGGCAAAATTACGCTGGAAGCCGTGCGCCTTAAAAACGAAATCCCGGACCCGGAATCCGCCCTGTTGGAAGAATATGCGTACGACTACGAAAACCCCGTATCTATTTACCGCACCGATACGGACGGTTCCCTGGACGCGACCTATCAAAATGCCGAAAAGGAAGCTGCCGCTTTTAAACAGGAACTCAATTTTAAAACGCCCGGAGAGCAAACCCTTAACGTGCCCGCCCTGCCGGAAGGCGTATACCGCTTAACGCTTTCTTCCGCCAAAGCCGCACCGCAGAAAATGGTATTCATCGTGGCGAAAGAAAATTCCGCCCTCGTTCTGCCGGAAGTAACGCTTGTTCAGCACCCGCAATACTTCCCCGGCGAAACGATGCGCGTACTGATGGGCGCGGGCAAACTTCCGGGCTCCAAACGCGTGGAAGTCTATCAGAAAAACGGCGACTTTTTATATAAAAAAGATCTGCTTCCCGGCGGCGTAAGTATTTACGCGCTCCCGGTAACCGGGGAACTGCGCGGCGGCGTGTCGCTGGCGTGGTTCGGCGCGGGCGATTACCAAATTTTCCGCGGGGAAACTTCGGTGAACGTTCCGTTTGACAATAAAGAACTCGCCGTCACGTTTACCCCGCCGCAAACGGTCCATCCGGGGCAGCCCGTCAGCTGGAAGCTGTCGGCCAAAAACGCCGCGGGCGCACCTATAAACGGCCAAGCCAATATAACGGTGTACGATAAATCGCTCGATTATTACATTAAAAACAACCCGTCTTTAACGTTAACGGAGCTGTACCCGCAACGCCCAGGCACGGCGGATTTCTCCCGCAGTAACTTTCGTACAGGCAGTACGACCTACCACGACGAGGAACAGCAACAGGAAGAAACGCTGCCCAGCCTGCCGCTTCCTTATTTGAACCTAAACATGATGCCCCGGATGACATACGGCCGCATGTATAAAGGCATGGCCATGGCGCGCAGCGCCGCCCCGATGATGGCAAACAAAATGGCCGCAGAAGCAGAAATGGCGCTAGAAGACTCCCTTGACATGGCCCTTCCTTTGGCGACTGGCACGTCCCGCGGAATGGACGACGGAATGGAATACGGTGTTGTAACATACGGTGCGGGCAGAGGGGTAGAGAAATACGGGGCCGCAACCTCCGACTCCGACGAGGAAACCGCCGAAGAAACTCCCCGCACGGATTTTTCGGAAACCGCCTACTTTAACTCCCAGCTGCCCGTAACGGGCGGCCAGGCGGCAGTTAAATTCACCATGCCGCAAAGTTTGACTGCGTGGAACATGTTTGGCTTCGTACTGACCAAAACAGCCGACTTCGGCGCGTTTACGGCCCAAACCGTTACAAAGAAAGACTTTATGATCCGCCTGCAAACGCCGCGCTTCTACCGCGAGGGTGACAAAGGCGTCATCCAGGCGGCCATTACAAACCTGACAGATAAAAAACTCTCCGCCCAGGTTACGCTTTCCGTCCAAAAAGACGGCCAAAACGCGCTGGCCGCGTTT
>JAUNWB010000390.1 GCA_030540535.1 Elusimicrobiales bacterium | reverse complement strand
CCACCCATTTTTTAAGTTCCGCGCGCGTTAAGGCGGACCCCGTCGGATTATTGGGCGAACACAAATAAACGATGTCGGCGTGTTCTTTGGGCAGCTCGGGCGCGAAATTATTTTCTTCCACGCACGGCAAATAAACGATACCGCCGTAACGCCCGTCTTCAAACGCGCCCGTGCGCCCGGCCATTACGTTCGTGTCCAAATACACGGGGTAAACCGGGTTTTGCAGAGCCACCTTGCTTTCGGACGAAAAGAGTTCCTGGAAGTTGGCCACGTCGCTCTTGGCGCCGTCGCTTACGAAAATCTCATCGGCGGATAAATTAATCCCGCGCGAAAGATAATCCCCTTTCAAAATAGCTTCGCGCAAAAAGGAGTATCCCTGTTCCGGCCCATAACCGCGGAACGTAGCGGCTTCCCCCATTTCGTCCACCGCTTTGTGCATGGCCGCAATCACGGCGGGCACCAGCGGTTTAGATACGTCCCCAATGCCCAGGCTGATTACTTTTTTGCCCGGGTTGGATTCTTTAAAAGCGGCCACGCGTTTGGCGACCGTGGAAAACAAATAGCTGCCCTGCAGTTTAAGATAGTTGTTATTAATCGTCGTCATTTAATTCTCCGGCCAGTCGCCCGTAAAAACTTCGCGGGCGGGACCCGTCATAAAAATATTTTTGTGTTCCGGCCACTCGATAAGCAGGTCGCCGCCGTCTAATTTAACAGTTATACGCGGCCCCGTTTTGCCGTTTAACATGCAAGCAACTGCGGTTGCGCACGCGCCCGTGCCGCAGGCGCTTGTAATGCCCGCACCGCGTTCCCACACGCGCATGCGGACGGTTTTATCGTCCAAAACCTGCACAAATTCCACGTTCGTTTTGCGCGGGAACGCCGGGTGTTTTTCAAGCCTCGGCCCCAATTCGGCTACGGGAGCCGTTTGGGCGTTTTCGACAAACGTCACAAAATGCGGGTTCCCCATCGAAACGGCCGTACCGTAAATTTGCGTACCGTTCACATCCAGCGGAACGTTGACGGCGCGTTCGTCCGCCGCGCCCGTCATCGGGATTAATCCGCGCGTCAAACGCGGCTGCCCCATATCCACGCGCACGAGTTTTTTATCCAAACTGGTAATATCCGTGCGGATGATTCCGGCCAGTGTATCCAGCGAAATCTGTTTTTTGTCCGCAAGACCGCGCGTAAACATATGAAGCGCCACACAGCGCGACGCGTTGCCGCACATTTCGGCTTCGGAGCCGTCCGAATTGATAATACGCATGCGTACGTCCGCCTTGTCCGACGGCAAAAGAAGCACCAGTCCGTCCGCGCCCACGCCGAAGCGGCGGTCGCATATTTTTACGGCCAATGAAAAGGGGTCTTGTACGGACAGGGCGGTTTGTCCATCTAAAAACACGAAATCGTTGCCCAGCCCGGTATATTTGGTAAATTGCATAGTTTCAAATCCTGTTTATTATGAGTATTATTAGTCATCCCGAGGGGATTGGTGGCCCGCAGGGTCTCGGAATCTCCCGTACTTTAACAGTAACAGAGAAAATAAAAGGTAGATTCCGAGCAACAGCCCCTCGGAATGACCTGCTTTGTTGTCTATTACCCCGATATTTACAAA
>JAUNWB010000389.1:244-1613 GCA_030540535.1 Elusimicrobiales bacterium | reverse complement strand
TTTCAAAGGTGCTGGGTATCTCATCATCAAGCGGATATGAGTTGATGCACTCGGAGGGCTTCCCTGTTCTGAAAATCGGTTCAAGAATGGTAGTGCCAAAAGAAAAGTTCCGTGAGTGGGTTGAGCAGAACACGGGAGGAAGTATTTGAAATATAATTCTATAAATAATGCAAAACATTACTTTACACTGCCGAATAAAATATTTTGTCTTGGTTTATCTTCCGGAGAGATTGCCGTTTACAGTTATCTTTTGAGATGCGAAAACAGAAAAACATATCAGTGTTATCCAAGCTACCGTACAATCGGAAAAGCTTTGAAAATGAGTCAAAATACAGTCAGAAAATATGTTCAAAGCCTTGAAGATAAGCATTTAATCTCAACCGAGAGAACAGAGGTAATTACAAAAGACGGACGAAAACGCAACGGAACCTTGCTCTATACTATCCGTCCTATTGCAGAAGCCATTGATTATTTTCATAGTGAGCAGTTGCGGAGGAACGCATAATTGAGCCGATTTTTCGAAGAAATTATTTTAAGCAGGTTAAAGTGGGGCGTCTGCCCGCGGAGTCACATCAGACGGCAGAGCCGACTGTTATGGGATTTTCAAAGGAGTCAAAAATGATATTTTGAGGAGTCTATCAGAAATGAGCGAAAATAAAAAGAAATATGCATATTGGATGAAGCCTTCAATGGTCGAAGAAATGACAGAAATGCTTGATACAGCAAATGCGACTTCAAAAAGTGATTTTGCCTGTCAGGCTGTTCAGTTTTACATAGGTTATCTTCATCAGCAAAAATGCATTGATTATCTCTCGCCTGTGCTTGCACAGACTATTATGAGCGAAATTGAAAGCGTTGAGAAAAATATTTCTGAGATGCTTTTTAAGGTGGCTGTTGAACAGGCAAAGCTGAGTAATGTGATTGCGGCTACTAACGAGATTGATAATAATTCTCTGTCATCTCTGAATAATTTCTGTGCGGAAGAAGTTGCACGAAACAACGGTATCATAACATTTGAAGATGCTTACAAATTTCAACGGAGTTAATAAATGCCGAAAATAATTTTTACAAGCCGATATATAAAAAATCCTGCATCTTCAAATGCAGGCAAACTAATAAAATATATGGGCACCCGTGAGGGCGTTGAAAAATTGCCAAATTGTATTGATAACTCACCTGCAACTAAGAAACAGAATGATTTGATATGTACTGCACTTAAAACTGTTCCGGAAGCTTGGGGTTATCCCGAAATGAAATCCTATCTTGAAAATAAAACTAAATCTAATGCAACAGAGTTTATGAATGAATTTCTTGAACGCAACGCTGACAGGATAGACGGTGTTAAAAAGCTTGTGAACTATTATGCTCA
>JAUNWB010000389.1:0-234 GCA_030540535.1 Elusimicrobiales bacterium | reverse complement strand
AAGATCCGGTGCTGAGAAGTTAGGTAAACACGGATTGTTTTCTCAAACTGACGAGAAAATAAATCTTGATGAGGTAGCGGAAGAAGTATCAAATTACAATGGAATTGTGTGGACTCATGTCATTAGTCTTAAAAGAGAAGATGCAGAACGGCTTGGCTACAACAATGCAAATATTTGGAAAAGTTTAGTAAGGCGCAATGTTCTCGAAATTGCCAAGGCTCATAAAATAGAGCC
>JAUNWB010000388.1 GCA_030540535.1 Elusimicrobiales bacterium | reverse complement strand
CTTTATCTTTAACAGATTCTTCTTCATTGTTACTTGTATTGGGAACATAAGGCTCAAAGTTTTCTTCATCAGTCTTGTAAATTTCAAGGAGATATCTTGGAATAGCATATGCAGAAACCATCTTATTAACCTCCATTTTTCACAATAACCGTATCCAAGTTTTCCAATGATTCTTCACCAGGAATATTTGATTTTCCATTAGTAATAACTTCTTTGACAGATATTTGTAATTTCAAAGTGGTGGGAGTGTCTTTCTGCCATTTAATTTGAACACTCGCTGTGAAAATACCTCCCAATAATGGACAATAAACCTCACATAGTTTATTGTTCAATCTAGTGAAAGTTTTATAATAAAGGTCAGGATGATGAGGCTCAATAAAAATTGTAGTATAAAAAGTTCCTTCACGAGGAATAAATTTACCTCTTGACACAAAAGGCACCCCTAAAGCTATTTGAGTTTCGTTCAATTCCCTCATAGGTGTAGCCACATTAAGATCCCAATCATCAATGTAAAAAGCAAATCCATCTACTTCAAGATTATGCTCACTATTAGGAATAATATGTTTATTCATATCAACCATAATTATCTAACCCCTCTAATGTTAACATCTTGAACTTGTCTTATTCCTTCTAATCCAAGAGTCACTATCTTTTGACATTCAGTTTGAGTTAAATTACGTGCATCTAACTGAAATGCACCATTACCAATATTAAATATAATAGTTTTATTAGTGTTTTGCATTTGTGGCATTATTTTACTTAGTAATCCCATACCTTGCAAAGCATTAGGATTAGGGATATTATTTAATCTTTCAAGATTGGTTCCAATACCTAGATTTGGTGAACCCCATGCACCAACTACTCTTCTTGAAGTGTCCCTTACAGTCCGTACAAGTAATGATGCTCCAGACAATACTTTTTGAACAGAGTATTCTCCTATTTCTTGACCCCACATTCTAGCAATAGCACCAGGGGAATGTGAATCTGCCCCTTCTTTAGCAGCAGCCACGGCTTTTTCTGCGGCTATTCTACATGCATCTGCTAAAGCACCACTACCATTTTTAACTGCTTGAACAGCATACCCCATTTCAGCTTGAGCAATATTTGCTAATTTGAAACTACCTTGAAAAGCAGCTCTAGCACCATTACCTGCATTTCTTGCACCTCCTACCATAGTACTTTGGAACACTCCCATTGCAGCTGATGCTTGAGCATGAACTCCCCCAGATAATCCACTCATACCTGATACAACACCTGCTTTTATACCTGCACCTATTCCATGTGCCGCTCCTTTGAAGCTTCCACCCATACTAGATAAGGTTCCACGTAATTGATTTAAAGCCTTACGGACACTAGATAATATTCCTCCAACATCATTAACATTAGTGCCTTTTAATTTATTTAATTCCTTAGCTGCTTTTTTAATTACTGATACTGCACGTTGAACTTTACCTCCTGCACTTTGATTTACCTGTGGAATACCCTTGATAATATTAACAGAATTACCTACATTTCTAGAGGAAGTACCTATTCTAGCAACTTTAGTGTATAATCCATCAGGTACTGTAGGAACACTTTGCAATCCTATTAATTCAGTAGCTGTTTTTTGCAATA
>JAUNWB010000387.1 GCA_030540535.1 Elusimicrobiales bacterium | reverse complement strand
GGAGGACATCGCCCTGATGCGTGCCCTTCCGGAAATGGTTGTGATCAACCCTTGCGACTGGACACAGACAAAGAACGCGACGATCGCCGCGGCCAAATACGATGGTCCTGTCTATCTGCGTTTCGGCCGTCCTAAGGTTGCCGACTTCACACCAGACGAGCCGTTCGAGATCGGAAAGGCATACGTGCTGAACGAGGGCAAGGACGTCACCCTCTTCGCGACAGGCCACATGGTTTGGGAGGCCCTTCAGGCAGCCGAAGCTCTTGAGGCAGAGGGAATCTGCGCCGAGGTTATCAATGTGGCGACCATCAAGCCACTTGACACCAAGACAGTCATCGCCTCCGCCATCAAGACCGGAGCCGTGGTTGTCGCCGAGGAGCACAACATGGCCGGAGGCCTTGGCGAACTGATCGCCGGAGTGCTCGCCGCCACATCCCCTAAGCCTATTGAATATGTCAACGGACGTGACGAGTTCGGCCAGAGCGGAACTCCGTCCGAGCTTCTCGCCGCTTACGGAATGGACGCCGCCCACATCGTCGAGGCCGCCAGAAAAGTTCTGGAAAGGAAATAAGAAACAGAAATATTCATAAAAAACAGAAAAAAGTTAGGAGACATTTACGTTTCTTAACTTTTTTTCTGTTTACTATGCCTATATTGCCGCCCATGAACACGGCAGCCATAAGGAATATCCACGGTCCTTTTCCTGAATATTCAAAATGCCTGCGGCAAATGACAATAAACTATGAAAATCAAAGAGATCTGCGTGGACGAGAGGCCACGGGAAAAGATGCTCGCCAAAGGAGCGGACGCGATGAGCAACGCTGAATTGCTCGCCATTCTGATCGGATCAGGGACGCAGAAAGAGAATGTCCTTGAGGTGGCCAACAGGCTTCTGGCCGAAGGCAAAGGCAAGTTGTCGATGATAGCCGACATGGACGCCAGACGAATGAAGGAGATAGGAGGTATCGGCAGTGTCCGGTATGCGGCCATCGCCGCCGCCTTCGAGCTCGGGAAAAGATGCTGCCTGGAGGATCCCGGAATAGAAAAGGTTCCCTTGACCGATGCCGAGATTGTGTACAGGATGATGCTCCCCCGCCTCAAAGGGTTGTATCACGAGGAATTCTGGGTAATTCTTCTGAACAGGGCCAACTACATCATCCACAAGGAGATGATAAGCCTTGGAGGAATATCCTCAACTGTGGTTGATTCCAAGTTGGTGGTCAGGATGGCTCTGGACAAACGGGCCAGCGGCCTGATCATGGTGCATAACCACCCGTCCGGGAATCCTCGGCCAGGGCACAACGACCTGACCGAAACCGAACGCATGAAAAAAGCGGCGAACACTTTCGACATCGCCCTCCTTGACCACATCATCATCTGTGACGACTGCTATTTCAGTTTCGCTGACGACAAAGTGACAGTGGCGGAAAGAAAAAATTTGCTGCTCTGAAAATAAATCCTTACTTTTGATTTTCGGAAATCAATTTCGAAAAACCAATGAAAGTCATCAATCTTGGCGAGGCCGACTCGGTCCTCAACAACATCATCGCGCAGATGCGTGACAAAACCGTTCAGAAAGACAGCCTCCGTTTCCGTTACAACCTTGAAAGGTTGGG
>JAUNWB010000029.1:4676-9604 GCA_030540535.1 Elusimicrobiales bacterium | reverse complement strand
TTTTTCTCCGCCGGAAAGCGTCCAGGCTTTTTGTTTGGCCAGCTTCGTAAGGCCAAATTCGGTAAGCAGTTCGTCCACGCGGCGTTTTTGTTCGTTTTTATCGTCCAAAATGCGTTCCAGTACGGCAAGCAGGTTCTCTTCCACCGTTAAGCCTTTAAAGATGGTCGGCTCCTGCGCCAAATACCCAAGTCCGTGGCGCGCGCGTTCAAACATAGGCAGGCTGGTGACGTCGTCCCCGTCGATAAATACGCGGCCTTGGGTTGGGCGGATAAAACCTACCATCATGTAGAACGAGGTGGTTTTTCCCGCGCCGTTGGGGCCCAGCAGGCCGACGATTTCGCCGGATTTGACGTGAATATCCACGCCTTTTACGACCATGCGGTCTTTATATACTTTTACGATTTGTTCGCTGCGAAGCTGCATAATAAAACCTCTAAAATTTGGAGTTCACTGCCGACTCGTTTAACTGTGGGGACACCATCCATCCCTGCACTTTCCCGTCGAGCGTGATTTTGTTTCCCTCGTTGTCGGCCGACACTTTGTCGGCAATTACGGCAAACGTGCCCTGCTCCGTCGTTCCGTGTACCAGCGGCCGCGCGCCGTAGGCGTACGAGGCGTTTTGGGCGCCGTCATACACAATGGTTTCGGCTTCCAAGGTGCGCTGGGAGTCCGTCGCTTTTGCGCCGCCTTCCAACAAGGCGTAATTTTCGGCTTGCTTATAAGTGGCTTTGTCGGCGGTCAGAATTTCCAATCCTTCCGGAGTGGGGCGTTCCACTCGTACGTTGTTTTGCAATACAAAAATTTTTTCGTTTAAATCAAACGACACTTTCCCGGCGTACGCGGTGACGGTTTGCTTTTTTTCGTCGGTAAGCACCAGTTTGACGGTGTTGCCTCGGTTGGCGGACAGCCAGCCTTTTTGCGTTTTGTAGTTGTAGCGGGCGCTGTCGGCGTACGCTTCGTAAAAAGAACCGTCGCGCTCCGTTTGGCGCAGCCACACGCGTCCGCGGGCGGAGAAGCGGCTCTGCGCGCGTTCGGATAAGGCGTAATCGGCTTTAAAAGCGTAGGAGCCGTTATCGTACGAAACGTTGCCTGTAAATTCTTCCTGCTGTTTGTCTTTGTAAATTACCCAGCTGTCGCTTTGTACCACGCCGCCCAAAACGGGGGGAATTTCAGTCGCTTTTTTGCGTTTGTTTTGCAAATTATGTTTGGCGGCGGCCAGGCGCGGTTTGGCGGCCGGGGCGGGGATTTCGGGCCCTTCGGCGCGCACCGTTTTACAGCCGTTTAAAAACACGGCCGAGCCTAAAGCGGCGAGGAGAATGCTGGCGGTTTTCATTATTTTTTCCGTTGCAGTTCCCGCGTGGTTTTGGGCAGGCGGGTGGACTGCTTTTTAAGTTCAATTTTGGTTAATTTGGAATCGGTTTCCACGCCGCCGCGCGCGGTGATTTTGGCCGCGCCGCGGGTGACGGTTGTTTTATTGTCGGTCCTGATACGGTTTTTATCCACGTCGTAAAAAATGCGGTCCGTGGCGATGACGACGTCTTCGGTAAACGAAGTGATCCGCGCGTTTCCGTCGATAGTAACCAGTTTTTTCGTATAGTCGAAACTGCCCGTATCGCCCGATACGCGCGCGCTGTCTTTGCCGTCTTCTTTGAGCAGCAGCTCGGGTTTTTTTAAGGTAGCGCTTTGCAGATCGGCAAAGTCGACGGATTCAGCCGTCAGCAGCCATTTTTTTTGGTTGTCCTGCGATTCAAAAATGGATACTTTCGTAGCCAGCTGCATGCCGGCGTTTTCGTCGGGCGTAAAATCACCCGAGCCGCCGCAGGCGGCCAGCAGACAGGCAAGCGCGGTTAAGGGGAAGAGTTTTCTCATTTTTTATCCAGTAAAGCCAAAAATTCGATTAAATCTTTTTCGTCGATAATTCCCACCACTTTGCCCGTTTTGTCAAGAACCGGCAGGTTATCCACGTGCGTGGCGTGAATCATTTTGGCGGCTTCGATGGCGGGCAGCGTGTCGGTCAAATGGTGCGGGTTTTTCGTCATTACGTCGGTGATTTTTTTGCTTAACACGTTTTCGCCCTGCTGCAACAGGCGGCGCAAATCGCCGTCGGTAAAGTAGCCGGCCAGCTTGCCTTTTTTGTCTACGACGCTGGTCGCGCCCACGCCGCCGGTTTTCGTCATTACAAACAGCGTGTCCTGCACGGTGGCCGTCAGCGGAACGACGGGGTTGTTTTTGCCTTTGCGCATTAAATCTTTTACCTGCTGGGTGAGCAGTTTGCCCAGGGAGCCCCCGGGGTGGAAGGTGGCAAAATCGCGCTTTTCAAAGTGTTTCACTTTCATCAGGCACAGCGCCAGCGCATCGCCAACCGCCAGCGTGGCGGTGGTGGAGGCGGTGGGAGCGAGGTTGTACGGGCAGGCTTCGCGTTCAATGTGGATGGTGATGTGTATGTCCGACATCAGGGCCAGCTTGGATTTGTCGTGCCCGGTCATGGAGATGATGGTGAGTTTGCGCCGCTCCAGCGACGGGAGTATTTTATTGATTTCTTCCGTCTGGCCGGAAAAAGAGATGGCGAGAATCACGTCCCCGGGGGTAATCATTCCCAGGTCCCCGTGCAGGGCTTCCACCGGGTGTACGAAGAAAGACGGCGTACCCGTAGAGGCGAGTGTAGCCGCAATTTTTCGCCCGATGAGCCCGCTTTTGCCGATGCCCAGTACGACCACGCGGCCTTTGCTTTTGGCGATGACGTCCACCGCTTTTAAAAATTCCGCGCCGATGCTTTTGCGGCTGAGTTCCAGGGCTTTGTGTTCTACGTCGAGTACTTCCAAAGCCAGTTTTTTTACGGAGGAGGGAGAGTATTTTGGAATCATAAAATTACCTGTTCAGCCACGGTGTCGCTTCCGGCGCGGGCTGGCGTTTTTGGTACGGCGCGGGCATTTTGGCCGTTGCGTACGCAAGGACGAAATACGCCGCCGTGCAGCACGCCAAAAGTACGCCAAAAACTTTGGCGTGCCATAAAAGCGTGGGTTTCCAGGCGGAGGATTCGTTCATGTTATTTAAATTTTTTAACCACTTGGTCGATGGCGCACAGTTCGCGCGTCATTTTGCCGGCAAGCGGCAGGTCGAGCGAGTTCGGCCCGTCGGACAAGGCGTGGTCCGGGTCCGGGTGCGCTTCAAAAAATACGCCCGCGATGCCCAGCGCCGCGGCCGCTTTGGCAAGAACCGGGGCCATTTGGCGGTTGCCGCCCGTGCAGGAGCCCAGGGCTCCGGGTTTTTGCACGGAATGCGTAGCGTCGAAAATAACGGGGTAGCCAAATTGTTTCATAATCTCCAGCGAGCGCATATCCACCACCAAATCGCCATAGCCGAAGCTCGCGCCGCGTTCGGTGAGCAGAATGTTTTTATTGCCGCGCGATTCAATTTTTTTGATGATTTGTTCCATGGCTCCCGGGGCTAAAAATTGGCCTTTTTTCACGTTGACGGCTTTGCCCGTATCCGCGCAGGCGAGTACCAGGTCCGTCTGGCGGCACAAAAACGCCGGGATTTGTAAGATATCGGCCACTTGGGCGGCTTCTTCGGCCTGCCAGGGTTCGTGTACGTCGGTCAGCACGGGCAGCCCGGTCAGTTTTTTTGCTTTGGCCAAAATTTTAAGCCCTTTGGCGAGCCCGGGGCCGCGGTACGCGTCCACGGAGGTGCGGTTGGCTTTGTCGAAAGAGGCTTTTAAAATAAAAGGGTGTTTGGTTTTTGCGATGAGCGCTTTTAGTTTTTTGGCAAAATCCAGGAAGTGCTGTTCTCCCTCGATTACGCACGTGCCTGCCATAAAGGCCAGGGGCAGATTGTTGGAAATTTTTAAATTGTTTATTTTAATGATTTTCTGCATATACTTAATGATAGCAAATTTTCGGAGCGTTTCTATAGTAAAAATGCGCGAAAAAAACTTGTAATTTCGCTCCGGGTGTTTTATACTGTAAACAAGGCTTATTTTAGGAGGAAACATGAAACAAGGTTTTACGCTTATCGAACTGCTCGTGGTAGTGCTTATTATCGGTATTCTGTCGGCGGTCGCGCTGCCGCAATACCAAAAATCGGTGGAACGTTCCCGCTCCGCCGAGGCGATTACCAACGGACGCGTATTGTTGGAATCCACCAACCGCGCGCTGGACGAACGCCCCAACGAGGCGCCTGTCACCAAGGATTCGCTGGATGTTAAAATTTCCGGCGGCAGCTGGACCGGCAACAACGTATACAAAACGAAAGATTTTACGTATACCCTGCAGGCCGACGGGATTCAAATCGTGCGTGCTTTGTCCGGCGGCAGTTATACCTTAAAACTGTATAACAACAATGCCGGCGCCAACAGCGGCCAGCGTACCTGCACTCCCCAGGGCGATGAAGGCCGGGAACTGTGCCAAACGTTTGTATCCGCCGGATTTACGGTCGCGGGCAGCTGATTTTTACACCGCAAAAAAACGGGCTTCCTTTCGGGAGCCCGTTTTTTGTTAAAGTAATTTTATTTGTTGGAGTTGGGTTCTACCGGCCATTTGAAGAAATGCGGGTGCATGCTGTCTTCATAGAAGTCCAACGCATTTTCCGCCTTTACTACTATGTCAAGAACGAATCCGAGCGTTTCGTAAGCGTCACGTACATTTCCGGATTGATATTGGACAATAGCTTCTTTTTCTTTTTTAGTGGATTTGCCAAGGGTGTAACGGTTAATCAATTTGTCCATCGTTTCGTAATACGCCAAAGCATAGCTGCGCAAGCCTCTGTTCTGATTTTTTTCGCTTAATTCTTCCACTTTTTCTTTTACAATTTGTATCGTGCCCTGGCGCGCCGCAGCCAAGCGGTTAAATTCCAGGTAAGCGGCCGCGTTTTCAAATCGGTGGTCAACCGGCCATTGGAAAAAGTGTACGTCAAAACTATCTTTTTGGTAG
>JAUNWB010000029.1:2865-4666 GCA_030540535.1 Elusimicrobiales bacterium | reverse complement strand
CCAGTCAATGCTGTCAATAGCTTGGTCTAAGTTAAAGCCCAATTTTGTATACGCTTCGTGAACGTAGCCCGCATTATATAATTCCAACGCTTCGCGTTCGCGGTAGGAAAGGCTCCTCGTTTCGTAGTGGTTGATGAGATCATTTTTTGCAACTAACAGCTTATATACGTTCTGTACGTTGTAGTCCGGGTTGGGTTTTAATTCATTTAAAACGCGGTCGCGGATTTCCTGCGGTGTTTCATAGCGGGAAATTTCTACTCCGCGCTGAACTTTATATTGCAAAGATTTGTCTTGTGCGAACGTAAATGTGCTGCAAATCAAAGTCAGCGCGATGGCCAGCGTGATTGTGTTTTTCATAACTGCTCCTTTAAATGATGGCTTACTGTCTATTTTATTATTGCATTTTCGGTTAAAAAAACAAACGGAATTTGTGCCTAGTTGTCCTATAGGCCAAAAGTCCTAATAAAAGGCGGGTACTCCGGGTGGGAACAAAGGCGGCAGCTGTCCGGGCAGCTGGTTTTTACGCCGCAAAAAAACGGGCTCCTGAAAGGAAGCCCGTTTTTTGTTGGGTCAAAGCGTTATTTGGTGCCCGTACTGCCGAATCCGCCGTCTCCGCGGGCGGTTTCGGTCAGTTCCGCCGCTTCTTCAAATGCGGGGTACAGCGTGGGCAGGACGACCAGCTGCGCCACTTTCTGCCCGGCTTCAAACACAAATTCCGTATCGTTTAAATTATACATGCACACAATCAGTTCGCCCCGGTAGGGCGCGTCCACCAGGCCCGCCATGGCTTTGATGCCTTTGCTTTCCACCGAGCTTTTGCCCCAGATAATGCCCGACGTGTTTTCCGGCAGTTCCACGCACACGCCCGTGTGTACGTTGGTAACGGCGCGCGGCGCCAGGACGGTTTTTTCAAGCGCGAACAAATCCGCGCCCGAGTCCGTCGGGTGCGCGCGGTGGGGGAGTTTGGCGCGGGCGTCTAATTTTTTTACTTTTAAAACGGATTGCTGCATAGTTACTCCATTAATTTTTCAATTTGTCTTAAGGCGTTTTCGGCGTGGGTTTTTTCCGCGTCGGAACCGGTTTTAGCACGCAGGGCAATCGCGGGGATGAGGCTTTTTAAGAGGCCGATGTCAAAGGTTCTGTCCGACGAGTAGGTAAACGCGTCCGGGTTCGACAGAACGCCCGCCATATAAGCCGCCGCGCGCGCGGAATTGATACGGACGTTTTCGTTTTTGTCCGCCAGCCCCTGGCGCAGGGCATCCACGGCGTTTCCCGTCATAAATCCGAGAGCCAGCGCATACGTGGCCGCTTGCGGGGTATTGTAATTGCGGCGGAGTTCTTTGACGGCGGCGTCCAGGGTCGCTTCGCGGTTTTTTGCAAGCCCGGTGGCGATTTGCGTTGCCACCTGCGGGTCTTTTTCCGTTTTGGCCATTTTTAAGAGCTGTTTGGCCGCGTCCTGCGTGTGGAGTGTGCCCAGCCAGGCGGCCGCGGCGGCGCGCAGCTGCGCGTCTTCAGAGGCGGAAGCCGTTTTCAAAAATTTGGTTTGTTGGTTGGCGTCTGCGGCCAGCTGGTTCATGGCGCGCTGGGCAAACGCCGGGTCAAAAATATACAGACGCACGGTTTCGGACGCGTGCGTATCGTCCTGCGGGTTGATAAACGCATATCCGCCCGCGGCGTAGGCGCGCAGGGCCGGGTCTTTGCCCGTTAAGGCTTCCTGCAAAATGGGGGAAAGTTCTTCGTACGCCTGTCCCATGGAAGTAAGAATAACGGCGGCGACCGTGTGTTTGAGCGGGTCGTCCGA
>JAUNWB010000029.1:0-2855 GCA_030540535.1 Elusimicrobiales bacterium | reverse complement strand
CAGGTTTAACAGCGCGGGCTCCTGCGCTTTGGCGGGCGGCGTTTTGACGAGGCTCGCCCCGGCGGCGAAGACGGTGTCCGGGTCTTTGGCGGTGCGGAAGACGGTCAGCACCTGCTGGTTTTCGGCCGCGGTGCGGCGGTTTTTTTGCAAAAGCGGCAGCGCGGTTTCAAGCGCGGAGGCCGCGGGGAGCGGCTGGGCCGTTAAGGCCAGGAGGGCGGTCAACAGTAAAACGTTGGTTTGTTTGGTCATATATAAAAATCCTCTTATTTAGATTATAACATTATTATCCGCCCGCTCCGGCAAACAAAAACTCCGTTCCGTTAAGTAAACGGAACGGAGTGAATGATAAATAAAACGCCGGTTTATTGGGCGGCCAACGCTTCCGAAATGCGTTCGGCGGCCACCGCGTGTTTTTTGCTCTTGGAGTTGTCCGCATATACTTGCAGACCCTCCCGGTCGTTCAGCACCACCACTTTGGTGTTGCCCAGCGCGAGTAGAAAGCGCAGTGAAGTTTTTTTGTTCATAAACGGCTCCTTCATCCTTTTCTTACTTATACTGTATCGGATTGTGCGGCCAAAAACAAGGGCCATTGGACCCATGTTTCCCTGGGTCCCTGGTTGGGTCCGGGCGCGATATGGTAGAATTTTTTATATGAAAAAACATTTTTTTGCCGCCGTGCTGGCTTTACTGGCCGCCTGCCCTCTGTTTGCGCAAGAGGAAGAAATTATGATTATCAACCCCGGCCGGGAAACGTTTGTGCATTTCCCGTCCGCCGTGCTTGGCAACAAACATACGCTGACCGTGTTCCTGCCGGAAACGTTTGTGCCGTTAAAAGGCCGCTATCCGCTGATCGTGCTGATGGGGGCGGGCCCGAAACAGGCGGATGAAGCCGCCGCCTATATGGAACGCAATAAAGCGATTGTGGCCGCCGTCAATTTTGAAGAAGCCGACTATGCAGAGCGGGAAAAAATCGTCCGCTTTGTGTCCCGCGAACTGCTGCCGTATCTGGAAACCAATTATCCCGTGCTGCCGGGAGCGGAGAACCGCGTTATCGCCTCGCGCGGTACGGGCGGCGCGGTGACGGCCGCGGCTTTGTTGCTGGCGCCCGGCGTGTTTGGCGGCGCGGCTTTTATTTCGCCCGGGGACGCGTGGGAAAAAACAACGCTTCCCACAATGCCGTTCCGCGCGTTTGTGACGGGTTCCCAAGCCGAACTTGCGCTCGCCCAGCAAACGCTGGAAAAAGCGGGCCTTGCGTACGGCCCCGGTTTTGCGATGGAATACATTTCTTCCTCCGCGCCTTGGTTCGGTGCCCTGCGGACGGACTATTTGTTCGCTCCGGCGGCTGATTTGGCTGTGACGCGTTTTAAGGCGGACGTAAGCGGGAATGAACTGAAACTGGAGTCGGCCGATACGGTTTCGCTGCGCGTGTTGGCGCGTTTGAAAAACGGTTTAACGGTAGATTATGTGCCTTCTTCCCTGCGTATCAGCCCCATGTTTTTGGAATGGAATGCGGCGCGCGGCACCCTGCGGGCCCTGGCCGGGGCGGACGCGGGGACGGTAAAAATCCGCCCGGTTGTGGATAAACCGTCGTTTTCTGTTAAAATTAAGCTGAAAAAATAATAAAAACGGTCCGAAAATGCGTTTTTATGCAAAAAAACCGGGACTTGTCAACAGTTATTTTTTAAAAAACCCAAAAACGCCCAAATGGTGCAGGATGTAAAATCTCCGTCGGAGAAAAGAGGAAAAACGTTTCTTTTGCCAATACGCGGGGGAAAGTTATCCACAGTTTGGGCGTTTTATCCACAAATTGCGCTTTACTCTTACCCCCGGAACCCGTAAAAATCGGTTTTTTTGTGGACAGGTGTAGAGTGCGGGGGAAGTTATCCACAGGTTGTCCACAGTATGTGGATAAAAATGGAAAAGCGGATTTTTATACTGTTTTTTCCGCTCTTTTGCTATAATTTTGACAGGAGGTTTTTTATATATGAAATTTAAAACCGTTTTGCTTTTTATTTTATCCGCCGCGCTGTTTGCGTGCGCCTCTTCCCAAAATAAGGACGAAGATATCCCGGCTCCCGCCAAGCAGGACCCGGTCATCGAAGAACAGGCCCGCCTGAACGAAAAGCTGTATAACCAGAGCGAAGCCCGCATGGCCAAAACCCTCAAACTGCCGGCCATTACGTACGAATTTGATTCCATCCGCCCGCCGGACTACGCCTATCCGTTTTTGGATAAAGTGGCCAATATCATGAAAAGCCATCCGTCCTATCACTTGATTGTGGAAGGCCATACCGACGTGTTAGGCTCCAAAGAATACAACTACTGGCTGGGTTCTTCCCGCGCCGCTGCGATGAAAGCATATTTGGTAAGCCGCGGCGTAAACGCGGAACGCATCCGCATCCATTCCCACGGTAAGGACCGCCCTCTTACGCTGGATAATTCCAACGAAGGCCGCCGCACCAACCGCCGCGTTGAATTTACGTTTACCACGCGTGGTTGTAATTCCATTTATTAATTAAGTTTTCTTTCATTATCCGCCCTGTGCCGTTTGGCCCGGGCGGATTTTTTTGTCTGCTTTTTAGCCATACAAACAGTAGTGCATAACTTTGCGACATATCCAAAACCGTGTGGCCCAGTTAATCATGAGAGCGCGGACAAGAGGGGAGCCCAGCCTCTGGGGGCTTGCAGACAGGCGGATACCCCCTATGTTGTTCCCTTCTAATCGATAAGCACCGTCTATTGCTTAACCCTGGTTAAGGCCAGCACGCCTGTCCCCGGCAAGGCCCTGCGGGCGGCTATATGGGGCTCGCCTGTTCGTAGCTGGCGACATGTCCAAAACAGTGTGGCCTAACCTA
>JAUNWB010000386.1 GCA_030540535.1 Elusimicrobiales bacterium | reverse complement strand
CCGGTTTTCTTGGCAATGTCAGCTACAATGTCTGCTTTAGTCATCTTGTGTTAAGTATTAATCGTGTTGAATTGAATTTTTGAAAACGGATGCAAAGATATAATTTTCAGATGGTTTGGAAAAGTTTATCTGATTTTTTTTGCTTAATATATCGTCCGAAAGACAACAGTTCGCTTAAAAAAAATACTTCATCCTCTGTGACAATCATATGGCAGTATTGCCCCACATATTTCAAGATACTCTCAGCCATTTCATACTTACTATTTTTCTTCTTTTCCCGTGTCTCTATGTACTCTCCCTGCTGAATACGATTTGTCATGATAATCAGATAAGCCAGCATTTTCTGGAAGGAATGATCGTTCAGAAAACTTTCATATACATGCTCCTGCTCATAAAGTATTTTCCCAAGGACATCCTTTATTCCATAATCAATAGCAATCTGTTTTCCCACCACATCCTGTTCTTCACTTTCTGGATTAAAGCTTACCAGCTTCATCAGAAAGATTCTTTTATCACTTTCCTTCCCTTCCACTCTAAGCCCCTTGTTGGCATGGGAAAGCACCCCCAGATTTCCTTTTTTAATATACGCCTTAATCTCATCCAGATCGCTGATTACCGTGGCACGGCTTACCGACATATGTTCCGCAATATCCAGAAGCGTAATGAATCCAGAAGAATTTATCAGTAATACCGCAGCAATTTTCTTCCTCTCTTCTTTCGACAGCTTATAATCATAGAAATCCTTGTCATCAATATAGTGTAGAATTTCATGAAAACTCCTGTCCCGAATAATCTTCCCGCCTTTTTCCAATTTCAGTTCTATCAACTTATGGGCTTTTAGCATATCATTAATCGCATTGATGTCATTCCGAACAGTTCTCTGCGAGACTTCATATTTCGCTGCTAAGTCAGCAATACCTATCTTTTTTTCCAGATTGCTCAATTCCTGTATTATGGAAACCATTCTTTTATTCATGAGCACTCCTCCAAACATCCATATAGGAAGATTGTGTTTTTCCTCCCGCTAAATGAAACACAGCATATTTTCCTTCTTTCAGAATATACAATATTTCTCTGTACGGTAACTGCTCTACATGATTCTTGATCTGAACCGTGTAAAATTCATTTCTTTCCAGACGGTACAGCTTATAATAATCCTCCAACGCAGGCGGTAATTTTTTCTCTATGACCGTCTTTGGAATATACCGGAATACCGAAAATTCGTAAGCTGTAATCGCATATTCCAAATGGGATGTAATAAATATAATTTTCGCAGCAGGCATGGTGTCACGAATTACTTTTGCCAAATCCATCCCGTCAATTTCTGGCATCTCTATATCCAGAAGAAGCAGATCATAATTAATTCCGTCCTGCAAATCATACAGCAGATTCTCGCTGGATTGATATGTCTGAATTTTGCAATCCACACAATGTGTTCTGAAAAATACCCTCGCAAGTTCGTCTACTTTAGAAAGAATCACTGTATCGTCATCGCAAATCGCTATATGTATCGTTGCAATCACCTCAAAGTGCAAAATTTCCACTAAGAATTATACCGTAACTTCACAATTTTCTCAACAACAGTGTCAGAATTGCCATCCTAACCTCTTTTGCGAAAAG
>JAUNWB010000028.1 GCA_030540535.1 Elusimicrobiales bacterium | reverse complement strand
GTGAAGCCATGGTGTTCGGCGCGAGCAAAAGTATGCGCGTGTGGCTGGACCCGGATAAAATGGCCGCCCTTAACATCTCGCAGGCGGACGTAACAAACGCCATTTCCAGCCAAAACTACCAGCCCTCTTTGGGTAAAATCGGCGCGCGCCCCAACGACGGCAACGTGCTGACCGTTTACGCCCTGCAAACCGACGGACGCCTGAACAAAGCGTCGGACTTTGAAAACATCATCGTCCGCACCGACGAACAAGGCGGCCAGGTGCGCTTAAAAGAAATCGCCAAAGTGGAAGAAGGGCAGGAAAGTTATACCCACGCCGCCCAGTTCGACGGCAAAACTTCTACGCCTATGATGATCAGCCTCGCTTCCGGCGCCAACGCGGTGGAAACGATGAAAGAACTCAAAGCGGAACTGAAACGCTTGGAACAGTTCTTCCCCGGCGATATGACGTATGACTTTTCCGTAGATACGACGGACTTTATTTACGCGTCTATTTACGAAGTGGTGGAAACCTTACTCATCACGTTTATTTTGGTAGTACTCGTTTGTTACGTATTTTTGCAGGACTGGCGCGCCACGCTGGTGCCTTCGGCCACGATTCCGGTGTCTTTGCTCGGTACGTTTGCCGTTATGCTGGCGCTCGGGTATTCCATTAACCTGTTTACGCTGTTTGCATTGGTACTGGCTATCGGTCTAGTGGTAGACGACGCCATCTGCGTCGTGGAACGCGTTATTTACTTAATGAACCGCGAACACAAAGGCGCCGTGGAAGCCGCTACGCAGGCCATGGAAGAACTCTCCGGCGCGCTGATCGCCACCACGCTGGTACTTTTGGCCATCTTCGTGCCGATCTGCTTTATGGGCGGCATCACGGGCGAAATTTACAAACAGTTCGCCGTTACCATTTCCGTGGCGGTGTGTTTCTCTACGCTTAACGCGCTGTCTTTGTCGCCGGCTATTTGTGCCACCATGCTGCGCCCGGTGCCGGAAACCAAATTCTTTGCGCTCCGCTGGTTCAACTTTGCCGTACAGCGCGGCGCGCGCAGCTACAAGAGCGTGGTAAAGAAAATCGCCCGCAAACTGATTATTATTGCGCTGATTTTTGCCGGTTTCTTATTGTTAGACGGCGTATTTGTAAAATTCAGTCAGACGTCCTTTATTCCGACGGAAGACCAAGGCGTGGCATTAGTCGACATCCAACTGCCCGAAGGCGCCGCTTTCTCCCGCACGCAGGCCGTACTGGATAAAATTACGCCTATGGTGCGCGAAGTGCCCGGTATTAAACACATGACGTCCGTTATCGGCCACAGTCTGCTTGCCGGTACGGGGGAAAACGTGGCGATGGCATTCTTATCGCTCGATCCGTGGGATGAGCGCAAATCCGCCTCTATGCAGCAAAGCGCGATTGTCAATCAGCTTACCCGCAAACTGTCCACCATTCCCGAAGCGTCTATCATGATCTTTGAAATGCCGTCCATTCCCGGTTTGGGTACCACCGGCGGGTTGGACTTAAAAATCCAGTCGCTTAACGACTTTGATTACCAACAGCTTGCCGCGGCCGCGGACAGCTCGGCCTATAGAATGATGTCGGATCCGTCGATGATGGTGGCGTATTCCACCTTTAAAGCCAATACGCCCAACATCTATTTGGACGTGGACCGCACCAAAGCCGAAGCCATGAACGTACCCGTTTCCAGCGTGTACTCCGTATTGGAAAAATACCTGGGTTCTTCGTACATCGGCGACGTCAACTTCGGTACGCAGGTGAACAAGGTAATCATTCAGTCCGATTCCAAATTCCGCGTTACGCCGGATGACATCAATAAAATGTATGTTCCCAACAACCAAGGGGAACTGGTGCCGCTGCGCGCCCTGGTAAACTTGCGTTACGTGCTGTCGCCGCGCCAGATTACGCGCTACAACCAATACCCGGCCGCCAGCATGAACGCCTCTCCGTCGCCCAGCTCCAGCACCGGGGAAGCCATGGCCGTAACGGAAGAAATCATGAAAAATCTGCCCGCCGGCTACGCTTACGAATGGAGCGGTATGAGCTATCAGGAAAAACAAAACCAGGGGCAATTAGGCCTCTTAATCCTGCTGGCCGTGGTGTTTGCGTATCTGTTCCTGGTGGCGCAGTACGAAAGCTGGACGATTCCCGTGCCGGTATTGATGTCCGTCGTGGCGGCCGTAGGCGGGGGGCTTTTCGGGCTGTGGATTACGAACCTGCCGCTGAGCATTTACGCGCAGCTGGGGCTCGTACTGCTCGTGGGTTTATCCGCTAAAAACGCTATTTTGATTGTAGAGTTTTCCAAAGACGAACACGCCAAAGGCACTACCGCTTATACGGCGGCTTTGGACGGGCTCACCCAGCGCTTCCGCCCCGTACTGATGACGGCTTTTACGTTCATCTTAGGTATGCTGCCCATGGTAGTGGCCACGGGCGCGGGTGCGGCCAGCCGCCGCGCGCTTGGGGTGCCGGTGTTTTGGGGTATGTTAATCGGTACCTTGTTGGGGCTTATCTTGATTCCGCTGTTCTACATTTTGGTACAAACCTATGTAGACAAGTGGGAAGCCCGCAAACGCAAACAAGAAGCCCCGGCGGAACAGACGCCCGCACAGAATTAATCCTGCTTAAAAGCAGTCTTACATAAAAAAGCCCCGTGCCTTAAAGGCCGGGGCTTTTTAGTTGATACTTCTAAGAACGCCTGCTCTTTTGCGGATAAAAAACTTATTTTTTATTGCGCCACAGAGCGTAATTTTGCAAATCGCGCGGATTCCATTTAATGCCGCGCTTAATAATTTTAGCCGGATTTCCGGCTATTACCACGTTGGTTTCGTCAAACCGGCGGGTAACGATACTGCCCCACCCTATCACGCTGTCCGCCAAAATGCGGGTGTTTTTGCCGACTTTAACGTCTTTACCCACCCACACGCGCGGACCGATTTCAATACTCCGGCCGAAATTGAGCGGATTGCCTTCCAAATCCGTAATGGTGTGTACATCGGAACACCATACGTCTATGCCCCAGGAAAACATACAGTCTTTTCCTACGCTCACGCGGGAATTGTCATCCTGCAAATAAATCCGCGTACCGCAAAAGGTACACCCGTCGGCTATATCCACCGTGCAGCCGCTGGCGCAGCGGGGGGAGTTCGGGTCCAGCCACGCGTTGGCCGCGCCGCCGATATAAATTTTTAAGCCCGTAATGCCCAAAAATTCGTTTACCGAATAACCGATTTTACCCAGCCGCACCGTATTATTATGCCCCGTAATAAAAATATAGAGGCCCGGGCGGCGCAGAAAGGCGGAAATTTCTTCCCGGCTTTCCACGGCAATTTGTACGGTATTGTTATTCCCGGCAATACTCAGCGGGAAAGCGTTTAACAGGGCGGTTTCTTCGGCGGAAAACGCAGTAATAAAAGAATGGTCCGGCAATACGAAAGAAACCGTATTGCCGGAACCGTTAATGTGGGTAAGCGCGGGCATTATTTCTCCAACGCCGCCTTTACGTCTTCAGCGATTTGCGCGGGCGTCAAGCGGCAGCGCATAAAGATTTCTTCCAGCGGCATGCGGTCGGTAAATTCTTTTTTGCCGCCGCGGCAGAGTACTTTTAAGTTGCTGTCGCCGTAGAAGCGGGCTACTTTTTCGCCAAATCCGCCGTCTAATTGTCCGTCTTCTAACGTGACCACGGCGCGGTGGTCGGCTTTTAACGCGTTAAGCAGTTCTTTATCCAGGCCCGTAATAAAACGCGGGTTGATAACAGTCGCGTCCACTCCCAGCGTTTTTTTAAGTTCCGCCGCCGCTTCCTGCGCAAGACCTAAAAATCCGCCCAAGCCCAGGATGGCCACGTCTTTGCCTTTATGCACTACGTGAAAGCGGTTGTGTTTGGCATAGTCCGTTTCGTCCTTTACGCCCGTGCTGATAACAGGGCCGGACGGTACGCGGATAGCCACCGGGCCGGATTTCTGCGTCATCGCGTATTCCAGCATGGCTTCGTACTCTTCTTTATTGGCGGGAGCCAGGTACGTAAGCCCCGGAATGTTGCCCAGGAGCGTCATATCAAACGTGCCCAGGTGCGTGGCGTCGGCGCCGGATAAACCGCCCGCATAAATAAGCAGGGTAATCGGCGAGCCGTTCAAACACAAATCCTGCGACAGCTGGTCATAGGCGCGCTGAATAAAGGAACTCATCACGGCAAGCACCGGGCGCGCCCCGGCTTTGGCCATGGCGGAAGCGTACGCCACCGCGTGTTCTTCGGCGATGCCTACGTCCACATATTGTTTGCCCATTTTGGCGCGAAATTCTTTGGTAAATCCATACGCGCCGGGCGTGGCGGGGGTAATGGCCGTAACGGTTTTATCAAGTTCGGCTTTCTTTAAAATAAAATCCGTTGTAATGGAGTGGTACGTTTCCGGCACGGGCGCGGCGGGCTGACCCAGGCGGTCCAGCGTGCCGGGCAAAATCCAGTGGAACATTTCTTTGTTCTCTTCGGAAGCGGCACAGCCTTTGCCTTTTAACGTACGCAAATGCACCACCACAGGCCGGGGGGAATCTTTTACTTTTTGGAACGCTTCAATCAGTTTGGCGGTATTGTTGCCTTCATCTACGTATACGTAATCAAACCCCAGAGATTTGAAAAAATTAAGTTCCGCTTGGCCTTTTGTTTCGCGCAGCAGACGGAGGTTTTCGTACAAACCGCCCTGGTTTTCGGCGATGGACATATCGTTATCGTTTACTAAAATAATGATATTGCTTCCCAGCACAGCCGCGTTATTGAGGCCTTCATACGCTTCGCCGCCGCTTAAAGAACCGTCGCCGATGAGCGCCAGCACGTTGCCTTTTTCGCCCTTCAAATCGCGCGCTTTGGCAAGCCCCACGGCCAGGCTGACGGACGTAGACGTGTGCCCTACTTTAAACCAGTCGTGCGCGCTTTCTTCCGGCGCGGTATAACCCGTATATTTGCCGTAGAGTTCCGGGGTGGTAAAGCCTTCTTTGCGTCCCGTCAGCATTTTGTGCGGATAGCACTGGTGCGACACGTCAAATACGATTTTATCTTCCGGCGAGTTAAATACGTAATGAAACGCAATCGTCGTCTCCACAATCCCCAAATTGGGGCCGAAGTGGCCGCCCACCGTATTTACTTTTTTGATAATCGCTTCGCGCATTTCCTGCGCCAAAACGTCCATTTCCTGCAGAGATAATTTTTTTACGTCTAAAGGTGAATTGATTTTTTCCAAAACCATATTTGTTAAAACTCCTATTTATATTCTTCGTCCGTCACCGCTTCCAGCCACGTGGCAGGGCCTTTGGACGGATTGGTTTCTACCGATACGTGTACGAACCAGCTGTCCGGCGCGGCGCCGTGCCAATGTTCCACATCAGCCGGGATACGGACGACGTCGCCCTTTTTTAAGATTTGGATTTCCTTGCCGCGTTCCTGGTAACGGCCCTCGCCGTTTAACACCAGCAGGATTTGTCCGCCCGCATGTTTGTGCCAGTGGGTACGTGCGCCGGGTTCAAACGTTACGTTTCCGATGGGGGCGTTAAAAACAGGGTCCGCCGCGCTGAGCATCGTCAGATACGTTTGCCCGGTAAAAAATTTGCCGTAAGGGTTGATTTCTCCTTGCGCAAAAACTGTATCAATGGGTGATTTTTTCATAGATTTACCTCCCGTATGATAATATTATAAACACTGGACTTAACTCCAAGTCAAGGGCCAGAGGCTGGGCTCCCAACTTGTCCGCACCAATTTGATTAGCTGGGCCACATTGTTTAAGATATGTCCCACACGTATAAACGGCAACTGCCCAGAGGCTGGGCCCCCTATTTGCCCGTCCGGCGAGGACCTGCGCTCATTTGATTAATTAAGCCACACTGCTCAAGACATGTCGCGAACTTACAGAGCCAGCAACTAGACCAGCAAAACAACCTCTTTTTAAAATGATAAAATATATATATGAACTCCGTAGAAAAAGTATTACAGCACCTGGCCGCCTGCGGCCTGCAAGACCGTTTGAAAACGCTGGACGAATCCAGCGCCACCGTGGAACTGGCCGCCGCCGCGCTGGGCTGCAAGCCGGAACTGATTGCAAAAACACTGTCGTTTGACGTAAACGGCAAAGCCGTTTTAATTGTGGCCGCCGGGGATGCGAAAGTGGATAACGCCAAATTTAAAGCCTTCTTCGGCCAAAAAGCCAGTATGATTAAGCCAGAACGCGTGGAAGAAATGACGGGTTTTGTGCCCGGCGGAGTCTGCCCGTTTGCGCCCAAAGAGGGGGTAAACGTGTATTTGGACGTATCCCTCAAACGCTTTGAAACCATTTATCCGGCCGGAGGCTCGCGCAATACGGCCGTCAAATTAACGCCCGCCGAACTGGAAGCCGCCGCCCGCCCGAGCGCGTGGGTGGACCTATGCAAAGCCTGGGCCTAAAATTCCCTGGACAACCATCCCAAATAATACTACAGTAAGGTAAGCCGCCCGTGGGAGGAGGCCCCTTATGAGAAAGCCGCTGCTGTTTTTGGTGCTTTGTTTATTTTCATGCAGTGCATTCGGCCAAAACGCGTACACCATTCTACACAAGGCCAGAAGCGTCAGGCGCATCAAAGCCGCCGTCATTGGCCGGTCTTTGCAGGCTCCGGCTTCTCAGTTGGCTTTGGCTAACACCGCCTTACAGCTCCGCTCTCCCAAACCCTTTACGCCCATCCGTTTTAAACAAAAAATCGCCGGGGAACCCGTTTCGCAAATCCTCATTAATACGGAATTTTTGGTTCCGCGCCTGGGCAACCCGGGCAATATTTACGGCGGATATAATTATTTAAAAACTATCGCCAAACTTTCCCGTTCTCCAAACACCGTTGAACCCGCTTACGCGCGCATGTGGCGCGTTATTAACGACAACACCGCTTATAAAGGCGCACATCATATCGTCAACAAAAGCACCTTAAAAATAATATATGAAGATATGGCCTTCCGCGCCGAACTGGCGGGCAAACCCTTTAACGTTAACTTAACGGAAATGCAAAACAACGCGCCCGGTATTTTCCACATTTTACACGGCCACCCCGCCTATCAGCGCATTTTTCACAACGCACAACGCCAAACGGATATTTATTACGAATACGGCATGAAAGCCGTTATAGAAGACTTTTTTGAACAAATCAACCGCGTCAGCGCCGCCAGCTTCGGCTCGGTGCCCGGTATTCCGCCCAGTGTTATGTCCGGCACATACATAGAAGCGGAACTGTGGTGCAAAACGTTCCATTTGCGCTGGGAGTAATCTCGCCCGATAAATGTGTACGCACTGCGGAAAAAATTGTAAAATATATGTGGAAGTAAAAAATCCATGGAGGATGTACAACTATGACTATTAAAGTAGGTATTAACGGTTTTGGCCGCATCGGTCGCTTCGTGTTCCGCGCGGCTCAAGAACGCAATGATATTGAAATCGTCGGTATTAACGACTTGACCCCGGTCGACTATTTGGCTTACATGCTCAAATACGACACCATGCACGGCAAATTCAACGGCACCATCGAAGCTGACGTTGAAAACAGCAAACTTATCGTCAACGGCAAAGCCATCCGCGTAACCGCCGAAAAAGATCCCGCCAACCTGGCCTGGGACAAAGTCGGCGCCGAATACGTGGTGGAATCCACCGGCCTCTTTTTGACCGAAGAAAAAGCCTCCGCCCACATCAAAGCGGGTGCGAAATATGTGGTAATGTCCGCTCCTTCTAAAGACGCCACCCCGATGTTCGTCGTCGGTGTGAACGAAAAAACCTACAAACCCGGCACCCAGTTCGTTTCCAACGCTTCCTGCACCACGAACTGCTTGGCCCCCATCGCCAAAGTTTTGAACGATAAATGGGGTATCAAAGACGGTTTGATGACCACCGTACACTCCACCACCGCCACCCAGAAAACGGTTGACGGCGTGTCTATGAAAGACTGGAGAGGCGGCCGCGCCGCTTCCGGCAACATCATTCCTTCTTCCACCGGCGCCGCCAAAGCTGTGGGTAAAGTAATCCCCGCTTTGAACGGTAAACTTACCGGTATGTCTATGCGCGTTCCGACCTTGGACGTTTCCGTCGTCGACCTCACCGTCAACCTCGAAAAACCGGCCAAATACGAAGAAATCTGCGCCGCGATGAAAGAAGCCGCCAACGGCGAACTCAAAGGCATTTTGGGTTACACCGACGAAGCCGTCGTGTCTTCCGACTTCTTGGGCGATCCCCGCACGTCTATCTTTGACGCCAAAGCCGGTATCGCTTTGACGGACACCTTCGTGAAAGTCGTTTCTTGGTACGACAACGAAATCGGCTACTCCAACAAAGTACTCGATCTCGTGGCCTATATGGCTTCCGTCAACAAATAAGTTTCCCGTAAACTTAAAAAGCCGCTCCCTTGGGGGCGGCTTTTTTATGGCCAAAAATAAAAAGTTATCCCGTAAAGATTGGCGGCACCTTGCAGGCCACCCGCAGGGGCGCGGCGCGCAGCGTTCGGGAATCTTCTTTTTTTTATAACGACAGATTCCCGATTACAACTCTCGGGAATGACGGGGTGGAAAAACGCTCGGGAATGACAAATCATTTACAAGTCATCCCGTAGAGTCTTTATACGGGATCTATTCCTTTTTTTCATAACGGCGGATTCCGGATTACAACTTTCCGGAATGACGAGAAAAACTAATAGCAGATACCGTATAACAACCCTACGGTATGACGCGGGGAGGCACCCACGTACAAAAAACCCCGCCGTTTGGGCGGGGCTTTTGTAACAAATTCAAACGGAAATTAGAAGTTTTCCGGGTGAATCATGAAGTAAGCCTGCGGGTGCGCGCAGACGGGGCACACTTCGGGGGCTTTTTCGCCGATGTGGATGTGACCGCAGTTGGCACATTCCCACATTACAATACCGGCTTTTTTGAATACTTCTTTCGTTTCCACGTTGTGCAGCAGTTTGCGGTAGCGTTCTTCGTGCATTTTTTCGATTTTGCCTACGGCTTCAAACAAGTAGGCGAGTTTGGTGAAGCCTTCTTCTTTGGCTTCTTTGGCAAACGTGGCGTACATGTCGGTCCATTCATAATTTTCGCCGTTGGCGGCATCGAGCAAGTTTTCGGCCGTAGCGGGGATGTCGTTGCAGTGCAACGCTTTGAACCACAGCTTGGCGTGTTCTTTTTCGTTGTTGGCGGTTTCTTCAAAAATTTTCGCAATTTGAACAAACCCTTCTTTTTTCGCTTTGGAAGCGTAGTAGGTGTATTTGTTGCGGGCCTGAGATTCGCCGGCAAAAGCGGCCATCAGGTTTTTTTCGGTTTTAGAGCCTTTGAGTTCCATTTAATTATCTCCTTTTACGACTGCAATCCTTCCGGCGCCTTACTTGCGGCACCGTTTGCAAATTCCTTTAAACTGCACGTTTACGCGCTTTACTTCGCCCCAGTTTGAGGCTTCCTGCGGGGGGGTAAAAAGCGTATCCTGCGGGGTGAAAATATCATACACTTCGCCGCATTCCGTGCAAACAAAATGCGCATGCGGGCGCATATCTCCGTCAAAACGTTCTTTGGAAGAAGATCCCACGCGGGTGAGCAGTTCCATTTCTTCCAATGAGGTAAGGGTGCGGTATACCGTA
>JAUNWB010000385.1 GCA_030540535.1 Elusimicrobiales bacterium | reverse complement strand
TGGATGTGCGTGCGTTGGTATCGCCCGCCATTTCCATTGCGCTGCTGGCAGGGATTGAATCGCTCCTCTCTGCGGTGGTGGCGGACGGTATGATTGGTAAACGGCACCACTCGAACACGGAGCTGATCGGGCAGGGCATCGCCAATGTGCTTTCACCGCTCTTTGGCGGCATTCCTGCCACGGGCGCCATTGCCCGCACGGCCACGAATATCAAGAACGGCGGCAAGACGCCGATGGCCGGCATCTTCCATGCGCTTTTCCTGCTCATCATCATGCTCTTCTTTGGCAAGTATGCGGCGTTGATTCCGATGGCGACGCTTGGGGGCGTGGTGGCGCTGGTGGCCTATAACATGAGCGAATGGCACCTTGTGAAGGGGCTGCTGAAGAGCACGCGTTCGGATGTCTTGGTCATGCTCACAAGTTTCCTCCTCACGGTGGTGGTTGATCTCACCGTGGCGATTCAGGCGGGCGTGCTGCTGGCGGCCTTCCTCTTCATCCGACGCATGGGCGAATCCACGGAGGCGCGCGATATTACGCGTCTGCTCACGGGCAAGGAAGAACGCGATACACCCCGCCCGGACGACCTGGGGCAGCCCGGTGTGGTGGTGCCGGCTGAGGTGGAAGTTTTCGAGGTCTATGGCGCGCTCTTCTTTGGTGCGGCGGATAAGTTCAAGGACACCTTGCTCACCCACGCACCCACGCTTCCGCGTGTGTTGATTCTGCGTATGCGCCATGTGTTGATGCTCGATGCCACGGCCCTTCATTCGCTTGAGGAGGTCTATGAACACACGCGTTCGCATGGGGTGGAGCTGGTGCTCTCGGGGGTGACTGCGCAGCCGCTGATGTTGATGGTGCGCTCGGGTTTCCTCGATAAGATCGGGCAGGAGAATGTGCATGGCCACATCCTCGATGCGCTTGACCGCGCCCGCACCATCCTCGCCGAAACGCCTTCCGAGAACTTCCAGGAGTAACGCCCGCAGGCGCAACGCTGCCACTGAGCGTTGCCAGGAGAGGGAGGCGCAGGCGGAGGCGAAGGTGCCGATGCCAATGGTGGAGAGAATCAGGTAGGTGGGGAGAACATCGGTGAAGGTGGCGCCTTCAAGGAAGAGGCGTCGGAGGGCGGTGATGCCCCAGTAGACGGGGTTGATGAGGGTGGTCTTCTGCAGAAGCGCGGGCATGCTTTCCACGGGGGTGGAGATGCCGGAGAGCAAGACCACAGGCATGGCGAAGAGGAAGGACCAGACCATGGCCTGTCGGAGGTTGGCGCAGTGCACTGAAATGGCGAGCCCCATGCCCACAGCCGCGAGCAGGAAGGTGAAGTAGAGGAGCCAGAGGAGAATGTAGTCGCTGGCGTAGGGGACCTGGAAACATAAGCGCTCGAAGAGCATGCAGAAGGTGAGTTCCACCAAACCAACGGCCACAGAGGCAAGGCCTTTTGCGGCGAGGAGGGCGAAGGTGGAGTAGGGCGTGAGGAAGAGTTGGTCCATGGTGCCGCTTTCGCGTTCGCGGGCGAAGGAGAGGGCCACCAGAATGGTGAGGGAGAGGAGAATGAGGATGGCGAGCAGGGAGGGAATCATCGAAAACTGTGTGCTGTAGTTCGGATTGTGCCAGCCGCGGGTGATGAGGGTGA
>JAUNWB010000384.1 GCA_030540535.1 Elusimicrobiales bacterium | reverse complement strand
AGGCGTTGAAATATGCGGTCGGCGAATGGCCGGCGATGAAACGGGTTCTTGAATGCGGAGACGTGGAGCTCTCGAACAACCTGAGCGAGCAGATGATGCGGAGCATCAAGATGAACCTGAAGAACGCAGGGAACATCGGCAGTGAAGAATCGGCCAGGCACAACGCGTTCATGTTCTCGGTCATCGAGAGCTGCCGGATGTGCGGCCGCTCGGTCGAGAGATACCTGGCCGGTCTCCTGGAACGGCTCAAGGTGTCGAAAGACGGCGACGACATGACCGGCTGCCTGCCGTGCTTCATGCCCGCCTGACGAAAAAATCAAAAAAATGAATATATAAGCACAGGCCGAAATCACTGAGGCTCAGTGGTCTTACGGACGTGTGCGGAAAAGTGAGCGTGTACGCCAGAAAGATTACAGCGTCCTCAAGGAGGCCGACGATCGCCAGTCATCTGGCGGGTTCATCCCGCTGGTCGTAGACAGAATGCCGGAAGGAGGCCCCGGCATCCGCGACGTGCGTTTGCGGTTCACGAACGGTATGGAGCTGTCGCAGTGCGAGGGCGACATCAGCGAGCTGTTCGGCATGGTTAGGAATATGCTTGGATAGTGGCGCCATGGTGACGATGTCAAGTGAATATTCCATCTACCTGTATGGGGAGAAGGTGGACCTGCGCAAGGGAATATCCGGCCTGAGTGGTATCGTCCGCGATGAGATGAGGCTTAATCCGAACACCGCGAAGAGCGTCTACGTGTTCAGCGGCAGGAACTTCGTGCGTAAATCAGAGCGTAACGCCGGCCGAGGCAAGGATGACGAGGGGCTTTCAGTTCGCAGAGAGACTTGCGCAACGCCTTAAGCCGGGGGAACATGGCGGACATAATGAGGAGGATAGAGGAGCGTCTGGAGGTGTTCCGGAAGTCTGACTTCGCGGGCTGCGGCGAACTGCTGAGGAAGGCCCTGAAATATGCGATAGGCGAATGGCCTGCGATGAAGAGGGTGCTTGAGTGTGGCGACGTGGAACTGTCGAACAACCTCAGCGAGCAGATGATGCGTCGGATAAAGATGAACCTGAAGAACGCCGGGAACATCGGAAGCGAGAGGTCGGCCATGCACAACGCGTTCATGTACTCGGTGATCGAGAGCTGCAAGATGCTGAGGCGGAACGTGGAAGATTATCTGAAATCCCTTTTGGATCGGCTTCGGACGGCAAGGGACGGTGATGACCTGACGAACTGCCTGCCTTGTTATCTGCCCGCATAGCAGAAAAATCAAAATAATCGAAAAAAATAAGTTTAAGGAAACCGCTGAAAATCAGTGGCAAGCGTCAGCTTGCGGAAAAGTGGACGCGTACGGACTACCGTCCATATCCGAAGAGCTTTGCGTCACCGGAACTGGTGGGCAAGATGGAGGTGGAACGCTTCGCGGATTGCGATCCGATATATACCCAGGAGAAGCGCCATGAGCGAAACGGCCTCAGCATCTCCCGTCAGCTGATGGACAAGCTGCACGCGCGGACATGCGACCTTCTGGAGCCATTGTTCGACCTGCACTATTATGATGTGATAAAAGGTGAGTATCTGCTGGGAGACGGTTCACCTGTGCGGATAATGAACACGGAGACTCATAAGTGTGACAAGCACT
>JAUNWB010000027.1 GCA_030540535.1 Elusimicrobiales bacterium | reverse complement strand
TTGGTTCCGTCCTTTGCGGGCGCGGCGGCGTTCAGGGGGGAAGTCCCCGTCCGCCAGCACGGCAAAGAAGAGGGGATGCTTTTGGATTTAAGCAAAATTTCCATGGGCACCTTAAACGACGTGGAAGAGAAAAAACAGTATCTTTCCACCGTCCAGCTGGAAAAACAACGTATCCAAAACTATACGCTGCGCATGGTGTACGAAAACGCTTACCTCCTCTATAAGCACGGCGACTACCAGCGCGCGCAGGAAATGGCCCAAACCATTTTAAGCATCGACCCCAACTTTAAACAGGCCCAAACGCTTGCCAAACAGGCCCAGCATATGGGGACCTACGGCACGATTTCCGAAGCGCAGGTGATTGAAGCCAAATTCCAGGAAACCATCCGCCTTTACGACAGCGGCCGCCTGGTGGAAGCCAATGACAAATTAAACGAAATTTTGACCATTCAGCCCGGCAACTCGAAAGCGCAGGCGTGGAAGCGCAAAATCGATTACGACATCGCCAAAGAATACGCCCGCCGCGGGGACGTAGCCTACGAAAAAGGCGATTACCAGGCCGCGCTGGACGCGTGGTACAACTCCCTTTTAATGCGCAAGGAAGATTCCAAACTGGTTTCCAAAATTGCGGAAACGGAAAATAAACTGCGCAAACAGCAGGTGGAAGAATCCATGAAGCAGGCGTTGGATTTTTACAACAAAGGCCAATACGTGGAATCTTACGCCGTGTTTGAACGCATCACGAAAATCCAGCCCGGCGACCCACGCGTGCAGAAATATATGTCCCAGCTGAAAAACGAAATCGCCGCGGGATATTACAATGCGGGCAATAAATCTTATAACGCCAACCGTTTCGACCAGGCTATTTCGTATTGGACGAACGCCAAAAAATGGGGCGCCGATTCCGCTTCTATGGACAGCTTGATTAAACGCGCCCGCAACGCCAAAGAAAACCGCCTGCGTGTACAACAGCAGCAGGTAATCCAGCAGCAGCAAGCGCAGCAGGCGCAGGAAGCCGCCAAGAAGAAAGAAGAAGCTGCTCAACAAGGTGCGGAACAAGGGGACGATTTGGACGACCCGATTGAAACCGTGACGGTGGACAATAACATCCCCGGTTTCAGCGGTTCGCTCATTCCCGGCGCGGCCGGTACCCCGGGTTCTTCCGCTTCCGGCAATCCGCTTGACCCGAACGAAGCGCTGCCCACCATCGGCGGCACCACCAGCCGCGTATCGGCAGAAGCCACGGCCGCTTCGCGCGCCAAATATATTGAAGGGCTGGATGCTTTTAACCAGGACGATTACGAACGCGCCCGCGCCGCGTGGATTGTGGCCAAACAGCTCGACCCCGGCAACAGCGACGCTGACCTTGGTCTTCGCAAAGTGGAAGAGTTAATGAAATAACGAGGTTAAGACGACATGAAACTTACATCCAAATGGATTTTATGGTTTGTTTTGGTGACGGTATACGCGTCCGTCATCGGCGGCCTGTTTTATTACAATTTGTTTAAATTCGTTTTCGATAAAAAACTCCAAAACGAAATGGTGGAAATGGTGCGTTTCCGCGCGCCGACGCTGGTGCAGGGCCTGGCCGCCCGCCCCAAAGGCGAAGCGCCGTTTGTGGAAGCCGAAATTATGAAAGGCCTCGCCCGCAACGACGACCGCATCTCCAGCCTTATTTATCTTAACTACGACGGTTCCATCCGCTGGCACGAAAACATCAAATTTTTGCGCATGCCGTATTCGGATTATAACACGTCCGTCGGTTTTGAAACCAATGCCGTCGTGCAGGCCATGAATGACCGTCTGCCCCGCGCCATTTTAACCCGGGACGGCAACTATTACGATATGGCCATCCCGCTTTTGGCCAAAGACAACATGGTGGCCGGCGTGGTGAACGTGACCGTGTCGCGCGAGAACGCCAAAAAACTGATTCATTCTTCCATGGTCCGCTACGTGTTCGGCGCGTTTATCATGATTTTGCTCATCGGCGGCGTGTTGTATCTGTTTCTGCTGCTTAAAATTCTGCGTCCGCTGCAGGGATTAAAAGACAGCATTGAAGCCGTGTCGCTTAACAATCTTTCCCTTGTTTACGGCGAACGCAAGGACGAAATCGGCGACGTGGCCGAATCCGTCAAATCGCTTTTGGCCAAAATCCGCGAGGATATCAAAAGTTTGGAAAATGTGGAAATTATGTCGCTTGAAAAGGAACAAAAATGGTGGAAAACCATTTTGGCCGTTACCGTGCCCAAAGGTTCCCGCGCTATGGTGATTGACGAAAACAACAACATCTTATATACTAACTTTGAGCTGAAAGTGCCGGGTAAAGACACCGTGCATTTATTGGATATTTTTGACGGCCGCCAGCAGGAAATCATCCAAGTGGTGGGCGAAGCGCTCGAAAACCCCACCAAAGTGCTGCGCGGGTCGGTAGTCAACAAAGACGTACAGTGTTTGGTTAAGGCCGTCCAGCTGCCGGACGACGCGGGCAAGAACCGTATCGTGCTGGTGCTGGAGCCGGAATCCGACAAGAAATAAACGCAGCCGATTTAGGAGATTATATGAAAGTAGAAATTAAAAAGATTGGTATTTCGTCGTTGCTTTTTTCCGTATTTCCGTTGGCCGTTTTTGTGGTGATGCTGGTCAGCGCGTTTATGGAAGTATTCAATCCGGAAGCCTCTATTAATATGGCTTACGTAATGGGGCTTATCATGCGCGCCATTCAGGGGACTCTTCTTGTGTTGGTATCGTCGGTGTTTTTCCTGCTGGCGTACAACTTGCTGTGCGCGGTGGGTATCCGCGGCGTACGCGTGGAATTAGAAGATAAATAAGGGGAACTTACATACATGAAAAAACTGTTTGCCGTAGTACTTTCTGTTGCCGTTGCGGGCATGGCTTTTGCCGCGCCGGCCAAAAAAGCGGCCAAAACGCCCGCTAAGGCCAAGGCCGAATTTGTAATCGTCGAATCCGACGTTTACTCTGCCGGTAAAGAAGATCCGCAGCTGACCGCCGGCATCGCCCAATTTTTGGATATGACGCCTTCCGTCAAAACCGTGTCCTATAAAGACGCGGCCGCGGACCCGAAGCTGGCCAACCTGGATTACAGCTTCCTGCCGCTTTATTTGATTAAAAAGACGGACGCCGTCCGCTCCAAACTGGAAAAACACCTCCAGTACGGTTACGCGCAGGAAAACGATGATTTCATCATCCTGCCGCACCAAACCCGCACCGGCGTATACAACGGTAAAGAAGCCAAACCGGGCGTAATGGAAATTTTCGTCATGTCCCAGTGCCCGTACGGCGTAATGGCCGAAAACCTGGTGCTTGAAGGCCAAAAAGCCGGCGTTCCCGCCGCCAAAGACGTGCGCATCCGCTATATCGTGGACTATTCCGACGCCAACGGCTTTAACAGCCTGCACGGTTCCGGCGAATGGGAAGAAGACGTCCGCCAGCTGCTGATCGCCAAATACTATCCCGCCAAATTGTGGAAATATTTGGAAATCCGCAACAAAGATTACCGCTCCAGCCGCTGGGATAAAGCGATGGAAGACGCGGGCATCAACCCCAAAAAAATCATGAAAAAATTTGATACGGAAGGCTTGGAACTGTTGAAACAGGAAGCCAACTACGCCAAAGAATACGGCGTGAACGCTTCGCCCACCTTCCTGTGGGAAGGCCAAGTACAGCTGGACTTCGGTTCTGCTTCCGAAATTGAAGGCTTTGGGTTCTTGAACCCCAACGCCGCCAAGGGCGCGGCCGCCGCACCCGCCGGCAGCTGATAACCAAAACGGTTTTAATGGATGCGGGGGCTGGAAATTTTCCGGCCCCCGTTTTCCAAAAAAGGTTTTTAAGTGCGCCGGTGAGAAAAACGCGCCGGCGCGTTTAAAAGCCTTTCCTTTGGGTGAGGGGGTGCTGTTCCGGCAGAGTCCTCTAAAAAGAAAAAAGGCTGTTTCAAACGGGTATGAAAATAAAGAGATTTCGCGGATTATTTTTTAAAGCGGTGTTTGTGCTGAGCTTAATCTCGGCCGTGCTGGCGTTTGTAATCGGGTTCCACGTTATGCGCGTGGACAGCCTTATTTTACAAAACGAAGTACTCCAGCGCGAAGAAGCCGCCGCTCGCCGTTTGGCCTCTTCCGCGTTGTCCCATCTTTCGCGCACGGCGCAGCTTTTTTCCGTATTTACCGATTTGCATACGGATTTCGGCGGTCACGACTTTTTAAACCTGGCGGATTTGGACTACTTGCGCAGCCGCAATCCCTCCATTTTTTATTTGGCGGTATGGAACGCTTCGGGCAAAAAACTCTTCTCTTCCGGCACGCCGGCCGCTTCGGTTTCTTACTCAAAACTCTTCCCGGTGATTATGGATACGTGCATTAAACAGGGCCGTGATTACGTCGGCCGCGTATACCGTCTGGATGAAAACGGATTTTTGGTGCTGATGGCCTTTCCGTTCCGCCAGCATCTGGACGATGACGACGTGCAGGGCGTGTTGGTGGCGGAACTTGATTTGCGCGAAATGGGGCGTACCCTTTCCCAGGCGTATCCGTTGGATATGGACGCCATGCTGGTCGGCGCCGACGGGGAAATTATTTCTTACAATGGCGCGCCGGACGGACTGGCGGGGGAAATCCCGGCGGAACTTACGCAGAAATTGCTCGCCATCCGGGAACAGCTGGGGGATGAGAACAGCGGAGAGGTAGATTTGCCCAACGGTAAAAAAATTTTGGTGGCCAAAGCCGCGCTGCCGCTTGCGGGGTGGAGTATATACGTCGACCAGCCGGCCAATGTGGCTTCCCAGCTGTTTTTAAAAAATACGTTTCACTCTTCCTGGGACGTGATGGTCATCGTGCTGGGGATGCTTTTGTTTGTGGTAGGCGTCAGCTATTTGGTCATTATCCCGATTACGCGCCCGCTGGAACGGCTGCGCACGGCCGCCGGACGCTTGCGCGACGAAGAGGACGCGGTAATTAAAACTTCCGACCTGGATATTCCGAACAACGAAATCGGCGAATTGGCGCAAGTGGTGGTGCAGATGTCGGAAGGGTTGCAGGCGCGCCGCGCGGAAATTTTGAGTGCGCAGGAACAGCTTTCCCGCGTCAATCAGGACCTGGAAAAACGCGTGGAAGAACGTACGCGCGAATTGAAAGCGGCAACCAGCGAACTGGTTAAAACCGAACGTCTGGCCGCTATCGGGCAGATGGCTTCCATCATCAGTCACGAAATCCGCAATCCGCTGGCCGTAATCAGCAATGCAACGCGTTTGTTAAAACTGCTGGTCACTTCGCCCAGCCCAAAAGCGGTTAAACAGTTTGGCATTATCGAAGCGGAAATCAAACAGGCCAACAGCATTATCAGCGAGGTACTCGGTTACGCCCGCACGCGCGAACTGATGCTGACCACTATCGATTTAAACAGCTATTTGCGCGAGATTTTACTTTCCCAGCCCGTTGCGCCCGGCTTGACGGTACGGGATGAAATCGACCCTGAAAGCGTGCGTATTAAAGTGGACGCGGAAGAAATCAAGCAGGCCTTGCGCAACGTGATTTCCAACGCCGTGGAAGCCATGCAGGGCTCCGGCACGCTGACGGTGGGCACGCGCGTCGGCCGCCGGGTGGTGTGTATTTTCGTGTCGGACACCGGGCCCGGTATTCCCGACGAAGTCCGCCATAAAATGTTTGCCCCGTTTTTTACCACCAAAGCCCGCGGAACCGGTTTGGGGCTGGCCGTGGTGGGCAAAGCCATCAGCCGGCATAAAGGCAAATTATTTATCAAAAGCGAGCTGGGAAAAGGAAGCTGCTTTCAAATTTATCTGAAAATTTACAGAAAACCCGGAGACACCAATTATGGAGAAACAAATTAAAATTTTAGTCGTGGACGACGATAACAACCTGCGCGAAACCCTGGTGGACCTGCTGGAAATCGAAGGCTATAAAGTCTATCAGGCGGGCAGCGCGGCGGAATGTTTGGAAATCTGCGCCACGGAATTTTTTAACGTTATTTTGATGGATTATAACCTGCCCGACGATACGGGATTGGAATTAATCCGCAAAATCCGCGTTTTTAACCAGGATTCCCAAATTATCATGATTACGGCCTACGCTTCCATTAACGCCATTATGGAGGCGCTCCAGGAATCCGTGTACGACTTTTTGATTAAGCCTGTGGATTTCGACTATTTAAAACGCAGCATTAACCGTGCGCTTGACAAATACTTCCTGGAAGAAAGCAACAAAGCGCTGCTTGCCCAGTTAAAAACCCGCAACGAGGATTTGGACCGGTTAAATAACATGAAATCCAAATTCTTTTCCATCGTGTCGCATGACTTGTCCAACTCGCTCATGACGCTTAAAATGAGCTTTGACATGCTTAAAAAGAAAATGACCCCGGACGAAGACCAAAAAAAGAAAATGATGTTTATGGATGAATCCGTCGGACAAATTGAACATTTGATTAAAGACCTGGTGGACTGGGCCGCCATCGAAAAAGGCAAGCTGCGCATCGAAAAAGCCCGCTTCGAACTGACGGAAAGTTTAAAGAAAACCGCCGAAATTTTTAAAGCCAAAGCGGCTAAGCGCAACATTCGCGTAACGTTTGAAAGCTGCGGGGCCGTGCCCGTGTTTGCCGATGAAAAACGTATCCGCCAGGTAATTTCCAATTTGCTTGAAAACGCCGTGCGCCACACGCCCGACAACGGAACGATTGAAATTGTGGTTAGCAAAATAGATGAAAAAAATGCTAAAGTGTCGGTAGTGGACTCGGGCGACGGTATTGAACCCGAACAGGCACCCAATTTGTTTACCAGCTTCATTCAGGTGGGCGCGAAAGAACGCGTCGGCCGTTTGGGGCTTGGGCTGTCCATCGCCAAAGACATTGTGGCCAACCACGACGGCCGCATTTGGGCGCAGAGCGATGGACTTGGCAAAGGCGCGGCTTTTAACTTTACGCTGCCGATTGCAAATTCTTAAAATTTAACAACGCTACGGGAGTATATACATGAATAAAAAGAAAAAAGTGACGGTGCTGATTGCGGATGACCAAACGTTGTTCCGGGAAGGGATTAAAGACGTGCTGACCGGGGAAAAATGGATTGAAGTCGTAGGCGAAGCCGCCGACGGCCTGGAAGCCGTGGCGAAAGCCAAAAAACTCAAACCCGACGTGGTGCTTATGGACATCAAACTGCCCAAAATGGACGGCATTAACGCCACCCGTCAAATCCGTTCCACGTGCCCGGAAGTAAACGTGCTTATGCTTTCCAGCTTTGAAGACGAAGCCCACGTGCTGGACGCCATTCAGGCCGGCGCGAACGGGTATCTGTCAAAAATGCTCCCGGCGGTGGAACTCGTCAATTCCATTAAAACGTTTACCACCGAAGGCTTGATGATTCCCCAACAGCTGATGGGCAAACTGCTGCACGGACTTCGCAAAATGGGCGACGGCGGTATGCCTTCGCAGGCCACGCTCACCAAAACCGAAATTAAGGTGATGGACTATTTGGGCAAAGGGCTCAGCAATAAAGAACTTGCCAAAGAACTTAATTGCAGCGTTAAAACGATTAAAAACCATTTGAACAGCGCTTTTCATAAACTGGGCGTTTCCAGCCGCACCGAAGCGGTGGTAAAAGCCATTGAAAAAGGGCTGATTTCCTCCGAAGGGACCATCGTTCCCGAGGAAGACGAGGATTAATCCGATGCGTTTACAAAGGCCGCGGGCGGGAGTTTTATCCCGCCGAAGAGGACAGGCTACCATCGAATACGTGCTTATGCTCGCGACGGTGGTGGTGGTTCTGTCGGCCTTTTTAACCGCGTTCAACACGCACATCGCGCGTTGGTTTTTTGCTTTTATCGGGCAAATGCTCACGAGTTAGCGTATGAAACTGCTTCGCCAATGTATTTGGAAACTGCAAGACCGCAAGGCGCAGATTTTGCTGCCTTCGGTCCTTTTGGCGCCTATTTTCGTATTGGTAATTTATTTACTGTTCGAAACGGCCAAAGTTTCCATGACCAAAGTACGCCAGCAGTTTGCGCTTGATAATGCGGCCGTATCGCAGATGTCCGCCGCCAGCACGTATTTGAACGCCGTAGCTATGGTCAACGGGCCGCTGCCGTACCGCGTTATGTTAACGGAACAGCAGCGTTTGAACCAAAAGAACCATAACGGAAGCCAAATCAGCGTTTTTGAGTTGTTTTATAAGGGCGGCGGGGTGCCTACCCTCGCCGGTGCCAATGAAGTCGGGGAGGCAAATCCTCCTGCGCCGGAATCCACGGATTGGGGCGTGCAATATTACGACGGGGATTTGATGGAGCAGTCCCGCAAAGACTGGATGAAAGAAAATCCGTCCGCGCCGTCCGACGAAGTGGCCGTTATCAGCAAAAAACTGGTGGACGAATACCATTTTCCGGGTGAAGGCGTCGGCGTGCAGGCGATTGTGCGCTATTTGGAAACCTATGCGCGTGTGGGATCTATTTACAAATCCCAGACGTACGTTTACGACGAATTAAGCCGCAACGCCATTATGTTCCGTGAAGCGTATTATTTGAACGTAAACGACTGCAAACGCTCCGAATGTGCGCGCCAGAGCGCGTCTACCATCCGGCAATATACCAATTTGAAGACGACCCCGTTTGAATTGGAAAAAATAAAATTTTTCGTATCTGATTCTACCCGCAAAGAAGACCATCACGGCGGCGCGTATCCCGTACCTTTTACGGCGTCCGAATTGTTGAACGGGGAGCAGCTGTTTCAGTTCGCTTTTTTAAATTCGTCTTCTTTGGGCAAGCTGCGTTCGCTGTCGCGCGGCATCCTTTTAAAGCAGCCGTATAAGCTGCCGAGAAACCATTTTAATATTAATTTGGAACAAAAATATAAACCGTATGTGCGCAACCGGGTTCAGCTGGTGTGCCCCCGTTCGGATAACAACTGTGTGTGGCCCCACCCGCTGCCCAAATACGGTATTACCTTGGATCCGTAATGAATAAATTACCGCTTTTTTTCCGTTCCCGCAAAGGGCAGGCAACCACCGAAACGGTGTTGCTGTTCCCGTTGTTTGTCATTTTTATTCTGTTTGTCATAAAAATTTTCGGACTTTTGATTTTGAACCAAAAACTGGAAATCGCCGGTTATTACGCCGCGCGCCGCTTTCAGTTGCAATCCCACCAGACGGACTATTACGCCAATACCTGGGATAAACGGTTTTTGATTAAAGATATCCAAAAGAAAGTAGAAAATTATTTGGGGTTTGATAATCCCGGCATGAAAAAATTTTTAAGTTTAAATACCTTAAAAATGAACATTATCACGTCGGGTACGTGGGTAAAAGTAACGCTTACCGCGCGTACAAAACCGCCGCGCCTGCCGTTTTTGTGTAAATATAATAAAGACCGGGTGTGCGAACGGGACGAGAAGTGCTTAAAAGGATATGCGTTTTTGTGCGAAACGGGCGGAGAAGTTAATATTATCAAATATGTGGGGCATAACGACCGTCCGATGCCGTACATGCGCCCGGAAGGAAAGTAGCGGCGGCCGGTTAAATTAAGGCGGCGTGTATTTATAAAACCGCCTTGACAAACTGGTTTTTTCTGCCTATACTAAAGTAGTAAGCGAATAACTCTTTGTTTGAGCATGCCTTGCGGCATGGGTCAACAAGAGTGGTTTTTATTATTATATAAAGGGGTTTTATATGTTTAAATTAAAACCGGGAAACGTATTCCAGAAGATTAAC